>JALQVQ010000305.1 GCA_023260315.1 Burkholderiaceae bacterium | reverse complement strand
TGACCACCGAAAACTTGTTCGACAGCATGGCGGCACAGCGGTATGCCGCCTCGCCGATCCCGATGACAGGTTTATCCGTCAGGCACCTTGCCGCATCAAGGCCCGTATCGTCAAAGCAGGCGATGACGACGGCATCAAAATCCTCTGCTTGTCCTATTGTCTGCAGGAGTCCCGCCAGGCTCATTGCCTCGTCAAAGTAGCCCTCAATTGAGACGGGTCCATGGACTGAGGTCATGGCGACAATTTCAGTGCCAGGGGCCGCACAGCGACGCGCAGCCTGGCCGATTTTCGCCGTCATGGCTGCCGTTGTGTTGGGATTGACAACGAGAATTCTCATGGCATTAAACCTCCGCACCCAAGTAGGCTGCTTTTATTCGGTCGTCGTTGATGAGCGACTTGGATTCCCCGCTTAACACGATGGATCCGGTCGACAGGGCATATGCGCGCTGTGAGATGGACAGCGCCATGCGGCTGTTCTGCTCGACAAGTAAGACGCTCACCTTCTCGTCGCGCGAGATCGCAACGATCGACCTCGCAATGTCTTGTACCAACTTCGGTGCGATACCGAGGCTGGGCTCGTCGAGTAACAGCAACTTTGGCTTGGCCATTAAGGCGCGGCCAATCACCATCATTTGCTGTTCACCGCCCGATAAGGTGCCCGCTTGTTGCTTGAAGCGCTCTCGCAAGCGCGGGAACCGTTCCAGAACGCTGTCGAGGGTACGTTGAATTTCTATCGGGTCGTTTCGGGTGAACGCACCCATTAGCAAATTATCTTGCACCGACATGAAGGGAAACACCCGTCGGCCCTCCGGCACCATAGAGATACCCATGGGAACGATCTCTGCAGCTGGTGTGCCGTCTAATCGTTGCCCGCAGTAGTGTATTTCCCCTGACTTGATCGGCGCCAAACCCGTAATGGCACGGAGTATGGAGGACTTGCCAGCGCCGTTCGCACCGATCAGCGCAACCGTCTCGCCTTCGTTGACCTCGATACTGACACCCTTCAAGGCGTAGACGTGATCGTAGTAAAGCTCAACATCTTTGAAGTCAATAATTTTTGTCATGTTTACATCCCGATTGCGGCGTCTTCAGAACCGAGATAGGCTTCGATTACGTTGTTGTTGTTCTGAATTTCTTGCGGTGTTCCCTCTGCAATTTTTTCGCCGAAGTTGAGCACAACAATGCGGTCAGAAATCTTCATCACCGCAGGCATGTCGTGCTCAACCAGCAAAACTGTGACACCGCGCTCATCGCGCAAGCGTCTGACCAGATCGACCATGTGCATGGTCTCGTCATGGTTCATGCCAGCAAAAGGCTCATCGAGTAGAAGCACTTTGGGATTGGTTGCCAGGCCAATCGCCATGCCCAGCGCGCGCAAATGGCCCTGCGGGAGCGTGGAGGCCAGCTCATTGCGAATCGCTTGTATGCCGAGGAAATCGATGATGGCGTCAGCAGACTCACCGAAAACAGCCTCATCACTGCGTGCCGCGCGGGTGCCTAAAAAGAATCCAAACAACGATGCGTTAGAACGCAAGTGGTGCGAGACGATGATGTTTTCGCGCACCGTCATCGACCGGAAAATTGTGGTTTCTTGGAAAGTCCTCACCACACCTTTCCTGGCGACCGCATGCGGAGCGAGGTTGTTGATGCGCTCTCCCGACAAGCGCACCTCGCCGCTGGTGGTTGATAGAAAAGATGAAATCAGCTTGAAGAGGGTCGACTTTCCCGCGCCGTTGGGGCCAATGACACTGAGAATTTCGCCCGCCTTTACGGAAAAACTGACATCGTTAACAGCCGTCAAACCGCCGAAGCGTTTCGTGACGTTTTTAATTTCCAGGATTGTTTCCATGCTTAGGCTTTCTTTTTATCCAAGAGGCTCAGGACACCGTTTGGCAATGCCAGCATCAGCGCAATCAAGAGGCTGGCGTAAATCAGCATCTGGTACTCGCCCGTGGTGAACAGCAAATCCCAGCCAAAGTAGATCATCAAGGTGCCGAGCATCGGGCCAAATACATAGCCGAGTCCGCCCAAGAAACAGTTCAGCATGAAGTTCACGCTGTCTGCGACCTGAAAAGAGGAGGGGTAGATGGATTGGGATATGGCGATGAAGCTGGCGCCAGCGATACCACCCAGAAACGACGAGATCGAATAGGCAACAACCCGCAGATAGGCGGTGTTGACGCCGATAGAGGACGCCAGCTCTTCGTTCTGTTGAAGCGAGCGGCACAGGTGACCCAGACGAGAATTGACGATGCGCCACAACACCGCGTAGGCAATCACCATCATCGTAACGGCCATCCAGTAGAACCCAATTTTGGGGTTGGCTAATGTGCTGAAATCCGGGATGACAGTGATGCCAAAAACGCTCAATTCACCCGGAAGGGGGATCGATGTGATGCCTTTCGCCCCTTGTGTAATGGGAACGGCTAACGCAGCCAACCGCATCACCTCAGTCAACACGAGCGTGACCATCGCAAAATACACGCCGCGTAACCGCAGAATGGGCAGGCCAATCAGTATGGCCAAAACCACGCAGAAGAGCCCTGCCAGCGGCAACGTCGCCCAGAAGCTCATGCCATATTGCGTCATGAGAATGGCGGAGACGTAGCCACCCGCAAGCGCATAAGCGCCTTGGCCAATATTGATGCGGCCAATGTAGAAGGTCAGCCATACACCCGCCGATGCGATGGAGAGCAGGGCGACCGATGTCAGCGTGTAGTAAAAGTCGGTCCGACCCGACACGCCGATAAGGATTGGAACCAGCGCGTAAACGCCAATCAGGAAGCCAACAATGGCGATGATGTGTTTGTTTTTCATTGCTTCAACCCCATGGTTTACCCATGAGACCCTGGGGACGGAACGATAGGAACACCATGAGCGAGGCAAAGATGACCAAGTAGGTGATATCACCGTATTCGGATAGGACGGTTAGACCAACGCTCTCCATCATTCCGAGAATAAAGCCACCCGCGATAGCGCCAGAGATGACGCCGGCGCCACCAATCATGATCATCATGAACGCCTTGATCGACGCGGGTCCACCCATACCGAGGTTGATGCCGGTGATCGTGACCAAGAGGCCTCCCACCAAGCCGGCCAGGGCTGCGCCCAATGCAAAACCCAGCATGGCGTAACGGTCAACGGCAACACCCATCAGCGTCGCAGCGACTTTGTCTTGAGCAAGTGCTCTCATCGCTCGTCCAGCCCGCGAGTACTGCATGAACAGAATGAAGGCGGCAATCATTAAGATGGCCAAGCCGCCAATCAGTATGCGGTCATAGGGCATGACAACGATGAAGTCCCAATTGAGGACACCGTCGATAATTTTTGGAACGCCCCTTTGTTTCTCACCAAAGAGCAACAAGATGACGGCGTCCAGGAAAAACGCAATGCCTGCAGCGAGCAACATCGTGCTCTCTTCCCGGCGAGATTTCTTGATGACGGGCCGAAATAAGTATTTTTCGACCAATGCGCCGACGAGTGCCAGAAGCAGCGCTGAGAAAAACAGACCCACGATGAACGGCAACTCAAATTCAGCCACCACCGTGTAAGTGATGAAGCCGCCCAACACATACATCTGACCATGTGCAAAATTGAGGACGTTCATCAGGGAGAAGATCAGCGTCAACCCCAAAGCGATGAGCGCATATTGAGCGCCCAAGTAGAGCCCGTTAACAATAATTTGTTCCATAGATAACCTTTTAAAATCGCGGCGTTAACCCATTGATTAACGCCGCGATTACGCCGAAGCGGGGCGCTTCTTAGTCGACTTGCGCGACGAATAAGGTTTCAAATTTGCCGTTTTTGTAAACGTTCACAACCAGCGGAACGGATACTTGACGCTTCTGTCCGAATGAGCTCATGCCCACGTACTTCAGCTTGGCGTTGCCAACCATGTAGGGGTTAGGCGCCTCGAAGGTGTCCATTGTTTTCTGGAACGCCTTCACATCCTTCATTGCTGCTGGGTTGGCCTTCAAAGTCTCCAAGATGTACTCAAGGGCGTAAACCTTGGTGTTTGACTCGTCGTTGTACTCGCCGAACATCTTGGTGTAGCGGGTTACAAATTCACGCATCTTGTCAGAAGCCAACTGGGGTGTTGACGCGCCACCGACTGAGATGAAGCCGTCGGCCAAAGCACCGGCACCCTCTTTCAACACGTTCGCGTCTTGCGCAGTCTCTGTAGAGATGAGGCCTTTGTAGCCCAACTCACGGGCTGATCGAATCAGCTGTGGTGCGTTGGCAGGCGACACGCCTGAGAGCACGAGTAAGTCTGGTTTCGTCTTCAAGACGGGCAACAACACAGGGGTGAAGTCGGTTGTGTCAACTTGATAGGTCACGTTGCTGGAGGTGACTTTCAAGCCGAGTGCCTTTGCCGCCTCTACGCCACCATCGCGCTGGCTCAGCGGGTCCGATTCGTTCGCCGCAACAAAGGCAACGCTCTTGACGCCGTTGCTCTTCATCAGGTGTTTGTAGATGGCTGGGCCTGATTGGTAGTTGGCAACCATCCCCAACACGGCGTTTGATGCGGGTTTCGTGTACAGCGACTTGGGGAAGGCGTACGGGAAGTACATGATGCCTTTTTGCTCGGCAACGGGGCGAACGGCAGCGGCGCCGTCGTCAACGTTGGGGCCCACGACGTAATGGATGCCTTCTTGGGCCATTTTTTCCATACCGGCGATCGCACGCTTGGGGTCTTTTTGGTCATCAAATGCAACGATTTCAACGTTGTATGTTGTGCCGCCGATCTTCACGCCGCCCGTCTCGTTAATCCATGCCGCGCGGGTCTCCATCGAACGTTGGTTCGAAATACCCCAAGCGGCTGCAGGGCCTGAGGTGACGCCGACGAATCCGATCTTCAGGACGGGATTCGCCGCGAGAGCGAGTTGAGAAAAGGCCAAACTGGTCAGGGATGCCAGCAGGGTCGTCTTTAAAAAATTGCGCTTCTTCATTGATATTTCTCCTATTGAGGTCACCGTTGGAAATCCAACCCAAAAAGTGCATCCGACAAGGTTGGTGGACCAATCATGTCAATTGTTAACAATTATTAATATAAGTGTAAACACTGATGTCACCAGTTTCTGGGCGAAAAGTTAACAGCAAATTTGGTGCCATGCCGTTTCGGTGTGAGGGTGCACTGAAGCGATGCGTGAAGTGGCTGAAGTGCGCTCTTTCGGTGCCTTGCGATCCATTATGATGATTCAAGGTGCACAAAATAGACGGGCCAATGGCCCAGAGAGAACGAACGATGGCAGTGAGTCTGAATACAGAAAGTGCAGAAGAAGAGGCGATCGTCGAACGGATCTACGCCGCCTTGATCGACCAGCGCTTGGCACCGGGAACCAAGCTATCCGAGTCCATGCTCTGCGAGGCCTTTGGCGTTGGGCGCATGCGGGTGAGGCGGGTCTTGTTGCTGCTGGCTAATCGCAATCTGGTTGAGCTTCACCCCAATCGAGGGGCCTTTGTCGCCAGACCCACGCAGAAAGAGGCGCAAGAAATCTTTGAGGCACGTCTGACCATTGAGCCACCCATTGCGCGAATTGCTGTATCAAAAGCGAAAGCCAGCCACATTAAAGCGTTAGAAAAACACCTTCTTCGGGAGTCGACTGCGCATGCCGCAGGAAACCGGGAGGAGGCTATTCGGCTGTCCGGGCAATTTCACACCACGCTTGCCCAGTTGACCGATAACGCCGTGATGGTGCAGGTCGTCAAGGATTTAATCACGCGCTCATCACTGATCATCGGGATGTTTGGCGAGACAGGTGTCGCAAATTGCCGCGATGATGAGCACGCTGGAATCATCCAGGCGCTGCGTTCAGGCGATGCGGCCCTCGCTGAGTCGCTGATGGCGCGTCACATTACGCACATCCGTGAGCATGTGGACTTCGCGCGGCCTAAGGTGGCTTCGCAGGATATTTTGGCCGTCTTTAAAGACTAAACCTTAATGAGGAAACGGATTTTTTGCCCATGAATGATTCAGCCCCTGTTGCCGTTGTCACCGGTGCCGCGCGAGGTATCGGGTACGCGATAGTCGAGTGGTTTTTGGCTCGCGGTTACCGCGTCGCGCTGCTTGACTCTGATGCGGTCACGCTCGGTGACGCAACGTCAACGCTGTCAAAGAAGGGGGCGGTGAGCGCATTGACCTGTAACGTCAGCGAACCCGATGAGGTCAATCGAGCAATCGCGGCGGTCGATGCGCAATGGGGTCGAATTGATGCGTTGGTGAACAACGCCGGCGTTGCGATTTTCAAGCCGATTCTTGAAACAAGCTTCGATGAATGGCGTCACGTCATGGGGACCAATTTAGACGGTATCTTTCTGTGCTCGCAGGCTTGCGCGCCGATCATGCAGCGCGCTGGTCGTGGCAGTATCGTGAACATTGCGTCCATATCGGGTTTGCGGGCGAGTACGCTGCGAGTGGCTTACGGCACCAGCAAAGCGGCGGTGATTCACTTGACAAAGCAATACGCGGTCGAGCTTGGCACAGTCGGCATCCGTGTGAACGCTGTCGCGCCTGGCCCCGTCGACACTGAAATGGCTAAGCAGGTTCACAGCGCTGAAATTCGCCGCGATTATCACGATGTCATTCCGCTTGAACGCTATGGCACCTGCGAGGAAATTGCCGCGACGGTTGGCTTCCTATGCGCTGACGAAGCCAGCTACGTCAACGGTCAGGTGCTCGCTGTTGATGGCGGTTTTGATGCTGCTGGCGTCGGCTTGCCCACGCTGCGTGCCACGCAGCGGGGCTGAACCGATCCGATCCGATTTGATTAGCGGAAGTTGACCTGATCAAGGAGACGTTGAACGGCGTCTACTTGCGAGCCAATGTCACTAATGGGGAGGCTGTCGGCCTTGAAGCCTTTCGGAGCCATGGCGTCAAGCGCAGGGTTACTGGCAACGACCCCTTTGGCGAGCGGCCATTCATTGTTGCCATTGGCGAAGTGCTTTTGCGCCTCTGGTGTTGCGAGGTAGTTTAAAAACGCAATCGCATTGGCTTGATTTTTGGCATATTTCGCCACGGCACCACCCGCAATGTTGACATGGGTACCGAAGCCCGCTTGGTCCGGGAAGGCCACACCAATTTTCGCGACGACCGCTTTGTCCTCGGCTTTGTCAGAGCGCATGAGACGCGCCAAGTAATAACTGTTGGTCACGCCGACGCCGCACTCACCGGAGGCCACCGCACGGATCTGATCGGTATCGCCACCCTTGGGTTGCCGAGCCATGTTACCGACGAGGCCGGCGAGCCATGCTTTTGTGGCGGCCTCGCCTGTGTGTTTCAGGACGCCCCCAAACAGGCTCAGGTTATAGGGGTGTGACCCGGAGCGTAAGCACAATGCGCCTTTTAATTTTGGCGCTGCCAGCTGTGCGTATGTAGCCACATCGGCTGCCGTGAATCGGGTTTTGTCATAAACCACGATCCGTGCACGGCTAGAAAAGCCGAACCATGCGCTGGCACCATTGGCGTCCGGCGCACCCTTTACGCTTGCAGGGATGGCTGCATCGAGTTCCGGCGAACGCACATTGGCAAACAAGCCGTCTTGTTCGGCGCGCCACAACCGGGTGGCATCGACCAACAGGATCACATCCGCTGGCGAGTAACGGCCCTCGGCGCGCAGGCGGGCCAGAATGCCGGCGTCGTCTGCATCCACACGATTGATTTGTATCCCGGTTGCCTTGGTGAAGCCGTTGTAGAGCACATCGTCGGTTGGGTAGTGCCGGGCTGAGTAGATATTCAGTGTGTTTTCGGCCGCGAAGGCCGCGGGTCCTGCGGCGAGAGTGGTCAGGCTGATCGCGAGGCTTGCGAGAACGTTCTTGATGAGGTTGGGGCGCATGGTATTTTCAAAAAATGGATTTTTGGGGATATCCCGCAGGAATTGTAATCTGTAAATAGGAATCATTCCCATTTGCGAAAAAAATTTTGTGCCCTACGCAAGGCCCTAACGCGGGCTTTTGCTTTATGCGGCGTCAGTCTGCTTCGACAGGGAACGGCTGACGAGTACGACCGGTATCAAGCCAAGGACGACCAGGGCCAAAGAGGGAAGTGCCGCCTCGCCCAGCCGCTCATCCCGTGCGAGCTGATAGGCCACAACGGCGAGCGTATCGCTATTGAAGGGACGCAGTACCAGCGTGGCCGGCAACTCCTTCATGACGTCGATGAACACCAGCAGCGAGGCAAGATAGATGCTGGGGCGAAGGTTGGGTAAGTGGAGTCGCGTAAACAATTGAAAGCCTCGTACCCCCAGCGTTTCCGAAGACTCATCCATCGACATGGGAATGCGTGCATAGCCGCTCTGGAGCGACTGCATGGCCACCGCGCTGAATCGCACCAGGTAAGCCCAAACGATACCGAGGCTTGTCGCCGTGACCCAGAAGGATGCCTCTGAGATGACAGGGACCGATTGGAACCAGCGCAGTGGCATCAGGATGCCAACCACCACCACCGCACCGGGTATCGCATAACCCAGACCCACCAACCGCGTCATCGCCGACAGCCATTGGCTCTGCCACAGTCGGTTGGACGCGAGCAGGGCAAGGGACAACGCCACAGCTAAAACCGCACTGATGCCGCCCAAGCGCAGGCTGTTTAGGCACCACGCCATGAAGCGCTCCCAAGCGATCGCTTGTTCACTGTCTGCCCACAGCGACAACAAAATTCCGCTTGGCAGCACGAATCCGAGCAAGACCGGAAGCACACCCAGCCCGAGAAGGGCAAAGCGCGGCCAGCCCCGCAGGCGGGCCGGCCGTGTGCTTGCCGAAACCGCGTTTGGCCGCGCACTACCGAAGCGCATGCGCTTCTGTGCGCGTTGCTCAACGGTGAGCAAAACAAGCACGAAAACCAATAACAGTGACGCTAACTGTGACGCCGCATTGGCATCGTCTAGAACCAGCCAAGCCTTGTAGATGCCCGCCGTATAGGTTTGAATGCCGAAGTAGCTCGAGACGCCGAAATCAGCCAACGTTTCCATTAAAACAAGGGCAACACCGGCCGCGATCGCTGGTCGGGCCATTGGCAACGCGATGGTCAGGATCCGTCGGCTAACGCTGGCACCCAGCAGATGAGCGGCCTCAAGCTGACGGGCAGCACGAGCCAGCAGTGCAGCGCGAACCAAGAGGTAAACGTAAGGGTAGAGGGTGAGTGTGAAAACGACGATTGCGCCACCCAGACTGCGAACATCGGGCCACCGCACACCATCCGCCCCAAAAGTCACTTGCCATGCAGCCAATAAGGGACCACTCGGTTGTAAAAAATCTGTGTAAGCGTAGGCCACGACATAGGCGGGCATGGCCATTGGCAACAGAAGGGCCCAAGCCAGAACGTCCCGTCCACGAAACTCAAACAGGGTGACCAAAAGCGCGCTGAAGCAACCCACCACGGTGACGCCCACCGCAACCCCGACGCACAGCCACAGTGTCGTGAGGGTGTAGTCAGGTAAGACCGTGGTCATCAGGTGCTGAAACCAACGGGTTGTGCCCGTGCCGGGTATGAACCATGTGGCGAAGATCGCGATGATCGGCAACACCAAAACCGCCGTTGCAACTGTGAGGGCAGCGGTTAAGAGGCGGCGGGTGGTTGATGCAAACATGCGTTTTGGTGTGAGAACCCAGCAGGGCTGAGGGGATTGTAAGATCGGGTGCGACGGCAACTGGCCCGTCTCTAGAATATCAACAATGTTTTTACGAATTACCGATCTCAGTGTGCACTACCGGACCCGGGCGGGTGATCGCCAGGGCGTCGCTGTTGACCAGGTGTCCTTCGATTTGCAGGCTGGCGACATTGGTGTCCTGTTGGGGCCGTCGGGTTGCGGTAAGACGTCGTTGCTGCGAGCCATCGCGGGCCTTGAGCCGCTTGCCAGCGGGCAGGTCTCAATTGCGGGATCGGTGGTTGCGACGGCAAACAGCAGGCCCAGTGGCGGCGGGCGTCGGATCGGCATGGTGTTTCAGGATTTCGCGTTGTTCCCACACCTCAGCGTTTACGACAACATCGCCTATGGCTTGCAGGGCTGGTCTAAGGCGGAACGACAGGCGCGTGCAGCCGAGGTTTTGACGCTGGTCGAATTGACGTCCCACGCGGACAAATACCCCCACCAATTGTCGGGTGGGCAGCAACAGCGTGTTGCACTGGCGCGAGCGCTGGCGCCCAAACCGGATCTGTTGTTACTTGACGAGCCGTTCTCCAGCCTTGATGTCGACTTGAGGGAGCGTTTGTCGCACGAGCTGCGAGAGATTTTGAAGCGGGCAGGTGCGACCGCTCTGCTCGTGACGCACGACCAACAGGAGGCCTTTGCCATGGGGGACGCGATTGGCGTCATGCGTCAGGGGCGCCTCCATCAATGGGCAAGCGCGTATGGCGTCTACCACGAGCCCACGAGCCGCTTTGTCGCCGAGTTTATTGGCGATGGCGTGTTTTTACCGGCGCGCGTTCAGGCGATTGATGGCGTTCGGATGATTGAGACGCCCGTCGGGCGCTTTCCGCTCGAAGCGACAAGTCCGCTTCAGGCCGATGAGACGTGTGATGTTTTAATGCGGGCTGATGACATCGTGCATGTCGATGCCTCCCCCACAAAAGCAACGATCCTGCGAAAGGCCTTTCGTGGCGCTGAATTCCTCTACACGCTTCGACTCGCAAGCGGGCACGAGGTATTGGCACTGGTGCCGAGTCACCATGACCACCACGTCGGTGAGCCGATTGGGATCGAGGCGATCGTTGACCACGTCGTCGCCTTTCCCTCGCAACCTATTGGCGCTTGAACCAACCCAAGCCGTCAGACGTTCCGTTGGGTACCGCGCCTTTGGCGGGCCGGTACTCACAACCCACCCAGCCATCCCACACGCCATCAGCAGACAGGGCATCAATGACTTGGAAGAGGTAGTCGTGGTTGATTTCGCCGACGTCGGGTTCGTGACGCATGGGCACACCAGCGATCTGCAAATGCCCCACCTGCCCAGTTGCCAGCCACTTCCGGAGATTCATGGCGAGGTCGCCCTCCATGATTTGGCAGTGGTAAAGGTCCATTTGAACCTTTAAATTCGGCGCGCCAATGGCATTGACAATGTCATGCGCCTGCGCCTGAAAGTTTAAAAAATAACCCGGCATGTCCCGCGTATTGATGGGCTCGATTAAGACGTCTCGTCCCTCGTTGGCGGCCAAATCAGCGGCCCACGCGATGTTCGCGTGATAGGTGTCAATGAGTGCTTGCGCGTCCACGCCCTCAGGTTTGAGGCCGGCCATCACGTGAATGCGTGGGCAGTCTAATGTTTCGGCGTAGCGGAGGGCTTTTGCAAAGCCATCCTTAAATTCGCCTTCTCGACCGGGCAGGCAGGCAAGACCACGCTCACCGCCATCCCAATGACCAGGGGGTGCGTTAAACAGCACCTGCTGCAGGCCATTGTCTTTCAACTGTTTTCTCAATGCATCTGCGTCGAAGGCATAGGGGAAGAGGTACTCGACAGCCTTGAAGCCGTCAGCGGCAGCGGCTTTGAAGCGATCGATAAAGTCGTGCTCGTTATAGAGCATGCTGAGATTGGCTGCGAATTGAGGCATCTTTTTGGGTGGCTAAAAAATAATGACAGAACCGAGTGAAAGGGTTTCTTACCAAGTTGCGCCGAAGGTGTCGCGCAGCGCTTGAATCGCTGCCTCAGACAATGGTGTGGCATTGCGCCCCGATTGCAACCAGAGCTTGGCGGTTTCCTCCAGCTCCTCCAGAACGGCACTGGCCTGCGCCGGTGATGCGTGCCAGACCACCGGACCCAAGCGCTCGAGCATAACGGCACGGATGGGACAGGCAGCGCTTTGCGCCGTCGTGATGGCGGTGGCGACTTGGGATGCCACCTCAGTGGCACCCGGCACACCATATGGGATTTGCGGCACATGGCCGACCTTCATGACGAAGTAGGGGGTGAGGGGCGGCACAATGTCTGCCTCACGCCAAACGCCCTGGATGCTGAGGCTCACCAAGTGCGTCGCATGGGTGTGAATAACGCAGCCCGCGCTCGGTTCAGCTGAGTAGATCCGGCGGTGAAGTTGCAGTGTTTTGGAGGCCTTTTGTCCGCTGATTTGAATACCATCGGCGCCAACCAACGCCAACGCCTCTGGCTTTAGATCACCCAAACAAGCGTCTGTGGGTGTGATTAAAAAACCTCCGTCGGGGAGCCTCACGCTGATGTTGCCGGCGCTCGCGTGCACATAGCCCCGCGCATACAGGGCAGCGCCAACACGGCAAATTTCAAGACGACTGCTGTCCTCGGTCATGCGTGCGCAACTCCTAGGCAGTCGAATGCTTTCTGGAAAAAGTCGACGGTGCCGAAGTTGCCTGACTTCAAGGCCATGTGCAGCGGCTCACCGTTACTGAGTGGCGATTTGACGGCGGTCCAGGGCACGCCTGGATCGATCTGCGGACCAATGGTCATGCGTTGAACACCCAACGCTTGCACCACTGCGCCTGAGGTCTCGCCGCCTGCAACAACCAGTTGCCGAACACCGGCTTCGACCAGCGTCGCAGCGATGCGCGACAGGGCCTGCTCGACAAGCTCGCCAGCAGCGGCGATACCGAGCTGTTGTTGAATGGCTTGTACTTGGTCGGGTGGGGCAGTGGCGTAAATCAGGACGGGGCCCTTTGCCAGGTTCGCTTTGGCCCACTCAGCGGCATCTTTTTCGATCTGATCGTTCTTTGCCAAGGCGATTGGGTCAATCAGGAACGACGGCAGTTTGCTTTGCTGCCAATGGGCAACCTGCGCATTAGTAGCCATTGAGCAGCTGCCAGAAATCACCGCCTTATGACCCATCGCGGGCGGCAACAGATCGGCCCGATGCTGTTTTTGCAGCAGCCCTTTGGCTTGCCAGTTTTGCGGCAAACCAATGGCGACACCTGAGCCCGCGGTTACAAGGCTGGTATCCGCCAAGGCCTGCCCCATGCTGATGAGGTCTGCGTTCGACACGGCATCGACAACCGCGATGCCCACACCGGACGCTTCCAGCGCCTCGAAGGCCTCGCGTATGGCCGCAGGCCCTTGCGCCACGATGCGATGCGGTACCAAGCCCACCTGGCGCTTGGTTTGCGCCTGCATGACGCGCACCAGATTGGCATCGGTCATGGGGGTTAACGGGTGATGGCGCATACCACTGTCAGAGAGCAACTGTTCGCCGACAAACAAGTGGCCGTTGAACAGGGTGCGGTGGTTCTCGGGAAAAGCGGGGCAGACGATCGTGAAGCCCTTTCCTTCGCCATGAATGGCATCCAGCAAAGCGTCAGTCACGGGTCCAATATTGCCCTTGGGGGTGGAGTCGAAGGTTGAGCAATATTTGAAGTAGACCTGCGTCACGCCTTGGTCTCGTAGCCACGCGTAAGCCGCGAGCGATTGCGCAACCGCCTCTGCCGCGGGGATGGTTCGAGATTTCAATGCAACCACTATGGCGTCTGCATCCAGAGGCGACAGTGTGGCGGGTACGCCGATGGTCTGAATCGTTCGCATACCAGCACGTACCAGGTTGTTGGCCAGATCAGTGGCACCCGTGAAATCATCGGCGATACAGCCGAGCAGCGGCTTTGTCATTTTGGGAGTTCGATTCCAGGGAAAATTTTGATGACTGCCGAATCATCTTCACGACCATAGCCTGCGGTTGAGGCTTGCATGAACATTTGATGGGCGGTTGCCGACAGTGGCAGCGGAAATTTGGTGGCACGCGCCGTATCCAAGACCAAGCCAAGGTCTTTCACAAAGATATCGACAG
>JALQVQ010000275.1 GCA_023260315.1 Burkholderiaceae bacterium | reverse complement strand
TAATGTTATTTATCCATTTACTTATACATATAATGCCTATTATGAATGTTATGTACACAATCCATGAACGCACTGGTGTTGCCAACCTGAGCACCGGCATCGGCTTTTTTGATCACATGCTCGATCAAATTGCGCGTCACGGACTCATTGATCTTGATATTCAAGCGCAAGGCGATTTGCACATTGACGGCCATCACACCGTTGAGGATGTGGGTATCACCCTTGGCCAAGCCTTTGCGCAAGCCATTGGCGATAAGCGTGGCATCATGCGCTATGGTCATGCCTATGTCCCACTCGACGAAGCGCTTTCGCGCGTGGTCATCGATTTTTCAGGGCGTCCTGGGCTGCATATGGATGTGCCGTTCAAGAGCGGCATGGTCGGTGCGTTTGATACCCAGCTGGCCTTTGAATTCTTCCAGGGCTTTGTAAACCACGCCGGCGTCACCTTGCACATTGACAATCTCAAAGGCGAGAACGCGCACCACCAAGCCGAAACGGTTTTTAAAGCGTTCGCACGCGCCATGCGCGCTGCGTTGACGCGTGATCCGCGCGCCCCAAACACAGTGCCTTCAACAAAAGGTAGCCTGTAAACAAGCGACCTCAGACCGACCGCACTGAGCGGACGATTGCCCAATGGCTGAACCGTTCGCCACACCTGAGCCCACAACAGTGTCTCCAACATCCACACCATTCGTCGCCATTGTTGATTACGGCATGGGTAACCTCCGCTCGGTTTTCAACGCCGTAACCGCTGTTTTACCCGGGAGTCCATTCACCGTCAAAATCACGGCGGATCCGAAAGAGCTGGCGAATGCCGATCGTGTCATCTTGCCAGGTCAGGGTGCCATGGGTGATTGTGTTGCGGAGTTGAATCGCTCCGGTTTGCGTCAAGCGGTGTTGGATGCAGCGCGGACCAAGCCCCTCTTTGGCGTCTGCGTGGGTATGCAAATGCTCCTCGATCACAGCGAGGAGAACGACACGCCGGGTTTGGCTTTGATCCCTGGTCAGGTTCGGAAATTCCAGTTATCCGACTCGCGACAGGCGGATGGCAGTCGCTTCAAAGTACCTCAGATGGGGTGGAACGCTGTTCGACAGGCCCCCTCAGGCGGCGCGGCGCATCCCTTGTTTGACGGTGTGCCTGACGGCGCACACTTTTATTTTGTGCACAGTTACTTTGCCGCAACCGCAGACGCTCAGCACTGCGCGGGGCAAGCGCACTACGGGTCTTGGTTTTGCGCCGCAATCGCGCGTGACAACCTGTTCGCCACTCAATTTCACCCAGAAAAAAGCGCAGATCAGGGTTTGACACTCTACAAAAACTTTTTAAACTGGAAGCCATGAGCCGGCACTTGCCGCTGCCCGGCCTCTGTTCTTTGTTCCAACCAACTGAAAAACCACATGTTGTTGATTCCCGCTATTGATTTGAAAGATGGTCAATGTGTTCGCCTCAAGCAGGGCGACATGGATCAGTCCACAGTCTTCGGTGACGACCCCGTTGCCGTTGCCCGCGGATGGGTTGATAAGGGCGCACGGCGCGTACATCTCGTTGACTTGAACGGTGCGTTCGCGGGTCAGCCGAAAAACGAACTCGCCATCAAACGTATCTTGAAAGAAATCGGCGGTGACGTTGACGTGCAGCTGGGTGGGGGTATTCGCGACCTAGACACGATTGAGCGCTACCTGGACGCAGGCCTTGCTTACGTGATCATCGGCACTGCGGCAGTCAAGAATCCAGGATTCTTACAAGATGCGTGTTCGGCTTTCGGTGGCCACATCATCGTTGGACTTGACGCCAAAGACGGAAAAGTTGCCACCGACGGTTGGAGCAAGTTAACGGGCCATGAGGTTGTTGACCTCGCCTTGAAGTATCAAGACTACGGCGTAGAGGGCATCATCTATACGGATATTGGCCGTGATGGCATGTTATCTGGTATCAATATCGACGCCACGGTAAAGCTTGCCCAAGCGCTAACGATCCCTGTTATCGCCTCAGGCGGCTTGTCAAACATTGACGACATTCGTGCGCTTTGCGCGGTTGAGGATGAGGGTGTAGAGGGCGTGATTTGTGGCCGTTCAATCTACTCAGGTGACTTGGATTTTGAAGCGGCACAAGCGTTAGCGGATGATCTCAATGGCTAAATTTCGCACCCTCTTTGGTGGCCGCCATGCTCGCTAAACGAATCATTCCGTGTTTGGACGTTACCGGTGGGCGCGTTGTCAAGGGTGTCAATTTTGTTGAGCTCCGCGATGCCGGTGATCCCGTAGAGATTGCGGCGCGGTACAACCGGCAGGGGGCCGATGAGCTCACCTTTCTCGACATTACCGCGACCAGCGATGACCGTGATTTAACGTTGCACATGATAGAGGCCGTTGCTTCGCAGGTTTTCATTCCCCTCACCGTCGGCGGTGGCGTACGTACCGTCGATGACGTACGTCGGTTGTTGAACGCGGGCGCAGATAAGACCAGCTTCAATTCTGCTGCCATCGCTAACCCCGATGTCATTAACGCGGCAAGCGCCAAGTATGGTTCGCAATGTATCGTTGTCGCGATCGACGCGAAACGTCGGACAGGCGAGGACGTGTTGGCCAAAGGGGAGGGTTGGGATGTTTACAGCCACGGCGGTCGAAAAAATACAGGGCTTGATGCGGTCGTCTGGGCCCAGACCATGGTGGCTGCGGGTGCGGGTGAAATTTTGTTAACGAGTATGGACAAAGACGGTACCAAGTCAGGTTTCGATTTAGCCCTCACCCGTGCGGTGAGTGACACGGTGAACGTGCCTGTCATCGCATCCGGCGGCGTGGGGAGCCTGCAACATTTGGTGGATGGCATCGCTGAGGGACACGCGGATGCCGTTCTGGCCGCCAGCATTTTCCATTTCGGCGAACATACCGTTGGTGAGGCCAAAGCGTTGATGGCGAGCCAAGGCATCCCGGTTCGCTTGGATCGGCAGTCGGCATGAGTTGGCTCGACGACATCAAATGGGATGCGCAGGGTTTGGTGCCTGCAATTGCGCAGGAAAAAGGGACAGGTGATGTGCTGATGTTCGCCTGGATGAACCGAGAGGCGCTTGAGTTGACGCATCAGCTGGGACGGGCTGTCTATTTCAGTCGTTCTCGCCAAAAGCTGTGGCACAAAGGCGAGGCGTCTGGCCATGTGCAGCAGGTTCATGCGATTCGCGTTGATTGCGATGCCGACGTGATTCTGCTTGAAGTGACGCAGTTGGGCCACGAGCCGGGTATTGCCTGCCACACCGGGCGACACAGCTGCTTTTATCGCACCCTATCCGGGGAAACATGGGCGTCTGTGGCGCCCGTCCTCAAAGACCCCGAAACCATTTACAAGTAGACCCACACCCATGCCCATGCGCGAAACCGACACACTTGCCCGACTCGCCGCTGTCATTGAATCCCGTAAGCCAAGCGCTGGCGGTGACCCGGCGGTCAGTTATGTGGCGCGCCTGCTCGCCAATGGTCCCGATAGCTTTCTTAAGAAAGTGGGCGAGGAGGCAACTGAGGTCGTATTGGCTGCGAAAGACCTTGATCGCGTTGGCGCTGGTGATTTGGCTTCTCACCGTCAAAGCCTGGTCGGTGAGATGGCTGACCTGTGGTTTCACAGCATGATTGCACTGGCTTACTTTGACTTGACCCCTGAAGACGTTTTGGCCGAACTTGCCAGGCGAGAGGGGCTGAGTGGCCTCGAAGAGAAGGCGCTGAGGAAGGCGGAGCAGCGCGCCGTTGATGCCGCTGTGGTGGCCTCGACGCACAAGACGGGTGGCTGACATGCACCCACGCGATCAGGCGCCCTTTGATCCCGCCGATGCGGAGGCGCTTCGTTTTCAGAGCCTGAATACAACGAGTGTCGTGAGCTACCTGTTGCACACCGTGGTTGCGATTGGCGCGTTGGTGCCAGGGGGGCAATGGGGGCCGTTGCTCCTTTTGGTTGCGCTTGTGATTGACATGTACAAACGCAGTGATGCGGCAGATACCTGGTATGCCTCACATTTTTCTTGGCGCTTGCGGTCCGTCTTCTGGGCGGGTGTTGCTTATATCGTGACCATACCGCTCTGGTTTCTGTTTTTGTGGCCTGGCTGGTTGGCTTGGCTGTTGGTTTCTATTTGGTTTTTAATCCGTGTCGTTCGTGGTTTCTTGGGCTTAAACGCCGGGAAAACCATGCCAATTTAAAAAGAGGTTCGTGATGGGTGTTGATGCGGCGGGACATGACCCGAATTGTTTGTTTTGCAAAATTGCATCGGGTCAGATCCCCAGTAAAAAAGTCTATGAAGACGATGACTTGTATGCCTTCCATGACATTGCACCGTGGGCCCCCATTCAT
>JALQVQ010000209.1 GCA_023260315.1 Burkholderiaceae bacterium | reverse complement strand
CGCAGATAGCGGTTTCGGCCATCGGCACGGGGTAAGAATCGGGACAGTTCGGTGAGGGCCATTTCGTAAACCCCGCGCTTGAACTCGACAACGACATCCAGCGGCACCCAGTAATCATTCCAACGCCAGGCGTCAAACTCGGGGTGATCCGTCGCGCGAAGGTTCAGGTCGGAGTCGTGACCGACAAGGCGCAACAAAAACCATATTTGCTTTTGTCCGCGGTAGTGACCACGCGATTCGCGCCGGATGAACCGGTCTGGCACCTCATAACGCAACCAATCCCGCGTACGCGCCAGGATATTGACGTGCTCTGGATTCAAACCGACCTCTTCATGCAGCTCGCGGAACATCGCTTGTTCCGGTGACTCGCCGCGGTCAATGCCGCCTTGAGGGAACTGCCATGAGTGGGTGCGGATGCGTTTACCCCAGAACACCTGATTTTTATGGTTGAGCAGAATGATGCCGACGTTGGGTCTGAACCCGTCTCTGTCAAGCATAATTAACCTCAAATTTTTCTGTTGGATTCATTATGCACGGCAACCAACGGAATACAACCTAAACGCGTTTTAAAGTCCAATGAAAGCCTCCGAATTTTTTGTTAGTACCCTCAAAGAAGCCCCTGCCGATGCGGAAGTTGTCAGCCACCAGTTGATGACGCGTGCAGGCATGATTAAGAAGCTGGGTGCAGGCGTTTACACCTACATGCCGATGGGGTTGCGTGTCATTCAAAAGGTCACCAATATCGTTCGTGAGGAGATGAACCGAGCGGGTGCTGTTGAGCTGACGATGCCTGTCATCCAACCCGCTGAGTTGTGGCAAGAAACCGGACGTTTCGATTCGATGGGCCCTGAGTTGCTCCGCATCAAAGATCGGCATGACCGTGACTTCGTGGTCCAACCGACAAGCGAAGAGGTCGTAACGGATATCGCGCGTCAGTCGCTTCGCAGCTACAAACAACTGCCGAAAAACCTTTACCAAATTCAGACAAAGTTCCGCGATGAACGTCGTCCTCGTTTCGGTCTGATGCGCGGGCGCGAATTCATCATGAAAGACGCCTACAGCTTTGACCGCGACGCCGATGCTGCGAAACAAAGCTACGAAAAAATGGCAACCGCCTATCGTGCGATTTTTGATCGTTTTGGGCTGAGCTACCGTGCCGTAGCGGCAGACAGCGGTGCCATCGGCGGTGACCTGTCGGAAGAGTTTCAAGTCATCGCGGCGACGGGAGAAGACGCGATCGTTTACTGTCCCACCAGTGATTACGCCGCCAACATGGAGAAAGCTGAGGCCTTGGCACCCAAGGGCAGCGCACCCGCTCCGACCCAAGCAATGGTTTGCACCCCGACCCCGGGAAAGAGCACCTGCGCTGATGTGGCTGGTTTTCTGGGCCTTGAGCTGACGCAAACAATTAAGTCGCTCGTTCTGGCGACGAATCCAGTGGTTGATGGCGTTGAGGCGGCTGAGCCACAAATTTGGCTGTTACTCCTGCGCGGTGACCATGACATGAACGAGGTGAAGGTTGGCAAGTTAGCCGTGTTTGCGAACGGCTTCCGCTTTGCAACAGTCCCTGAAATCGAGGCCACTTTCGGTTGCCAGCCCGGGTATCTGGGCCCAGTTAACACCCTGAAGCCTGTCCATGTCATTGTCGATCGCGAGGTCGCCGTGATGTCTGACTGGGTGTGTGGCGCCAACCAACCTGATCACCACTACACCGGCGTGAATTGGGGCCGTGACTTACCGCTGCCCACGATGGTCGAGGACATTCGCAACGTCGTCGCGGGTGATGCCTCTCCCGACGGAAAGGGGGTACTGGCGATTGAGCGCGGCATCGAAGTCGGCCACATTTTCTACCTCGGGACCAAGTATTCCAAAGCCATGAATGCCACCTTCTTGGCCGATGATGGCAAGCCAAAGCACTTCGAAATGGGATGCTACGGCATTGGCGTGACGCGTCTGCCCGCAGCCGCCATTGAACAGAATCACGACGATCGCGGCATCATTTGGCCCGATGCGATCGCCCCATTCACCGTTGTGATCTGCCCCATTGGGATGGATCGAAGCGATGCGGTCAAAACCGCGGCTGAGAGCCTTCACCAAGCGCTACTGGCTGCAGGGATCGATGTGATTTTGGACGACCGAGGCGAACGCCCGGGTGCGATGTTTGCAGACTGGGAGTTGATCGGCGTGCCCCACCGCGTGGTGTTGTCTGATCGGGGCTTGGCGGCCGGTGAGGTTGAGTACCAACACCGTCGCGCAACAGAGGCAGAGAAGCTGTCTGCCACCGGGTTGGCTGACGCGCTCCTGAAAAAGCTCGCCAGCTGAGCTCGCTTCGCCGGCCGTGATGGCCGGCGTCGTATCAAGCGGCGTCGCCGCTGATCAGCTTTTGTAGCTCTCCGGACTCGTACATCTCCATCATGATGTCTGACCCGCCAATGAACTCACCATTCACATACAGCTGGGGGATGGTGGGCCATTGGCTGTAATCCTTGATGCCTTGACGGATACCATCGTCTTCCAGAACGTTGACGGTGGTGAGGCTCTTGGTGTCAACGCCGCATGCTTTCAAAATTTGGATCGAACGGCCTGAGAATCCACACATGGGGAAGCTGGCGGAGCCCTTCATAAACAGCACCACAGGGTTGGTTTTGACGAGGTCGTCGATTTGTTTTTGCACGTCGCTCATGACAGGGCTCCAAGAAGTTAGAAAAAGGGCTTGTTGCCCGATGCCCCGATTATTCCACTGTTGACCCGCTTCAGTTGTTGCAAAACGCAAACGGGGCTGCCCAAAAGGGATAATCTCGCTACGGGCCACCCCAGCGGGCACCGGTGCAACGCGTGACGCCAGCCAGATCTGCCCGCTGCATGACGGATTCAAAGCCAGCGTCCGCTAGCAGCGCCGCAACGGCGGGGCCCTGATCGTAGCCATGTTCGATGAGCAGCCAGCCACCCGCGCGCAAGTGCGATGGGCTGTGGGTTACGATGCGGCGGATGTCATCCAGACCATCGTGACCTGAGGTCAGCGCCGAGCGGGGTTCAAAGGCCAGGGCTTCGAGGTGCGGGTCGTTTTCAGGGATATAGGGGGGGTTGCTGACGATCAGATCGTATCGGCTTGCGGTCAGGTTTCCGAACCAGTCACTCAAACACCAGCTGACTTGCAGACCCAGCGTGGCACCATTACGCATGGCTTGGTCCAGTGCTGGCTGGCTGGCGTCCGTGGCTGTGACGTTCCAACCCGGGAAGTGGGCCTTGAGTGCCAATGCAATGGCGCCGCTACCCGTTCCCAAGTCAATCAGCTGCCCGGCCGGTTCGTCGGCGTCTCTTGTTGCCATGATTTCACTGGCCCACGTGACCAGTGTTTCAGTGTCGGGGCGGGGGATCAGAACAGCGGGAGAGACGGCCAGTTGAAGGCCAAAGAACTCTTTGTTGCCCACCAAATACGCGACCGGTATGCCGCGTGCCCGCTCCATGGTCAGGCGGGCATAAGTGGCTATCGCGTCATGGCTCAGTAACGCATCGTCGTGTGCAACCAACCAGCTCCGGTCGTAAGAAGCCTTGCCCATCGCAAACAACAAAAGCAGCTGCGCGTCCAAGCGCGCTAACCCCGAGGCTTGCGCCTCCTGTAAGGCCTGCGCGACTGTGGTGTTTGCCGTTGGTGGCATCAGGTATTGGCCTGTTCGAGCGCGGCCATCAACTCGGCGCCACGTGCCAGTTGAAGCTGATGAATCACCTCTTGCAAGTCACCTTCCATGATGCTGGTGAGTTTATAAAGTGTGAGGTTGATCCGGTGATCCGTCAGACGGCCCTGGGGGTAGTTGTAGGTGCGGATGCGGTCGCTTCTGTCACCACTGCCAATGAGCCCCTTGCGTTGGGCGGCTTCTGCGGACTCGCGTTTGTTTCGCTCCGCCTCTTGGATGCGCGCCACCAACACCTGCATCGCCTTCGCGCGGTTCCGATGTTGCGACCGATCGTCTTGACACTCGGCAACCGTGCCTGTTGGGATGTGCGTGATCCGAACCGCAGAGTCCGTTTTATTGATGTGCTGCCCGCCCGCGCCGCTGGCTCTGTAGGTGTCGATGCGCAGGTCAGCGGGGTTGATCTCGATGGCCTGACTTTCGTCTGGCTCTGGCATCACCGCCACGGTACACGCGCTGGTGTGAATGCGGCCCTGCGTTTCGGTTGCAGGCACGCGTTGGACGCGGTGACCGCCCGACTCGAAACGCAGCAGCCCGTAGGCGCGTGGCCCCACAACGCGCAACACGACCTCTTTGTAGCCGCCTATTTCGCTGGGTGATTCGCTGATGAGTGCCATTTGCAGGCCTTGCGTTTCGCAGTAGCGGGTATACATGCGCAGCAGATCGGCGGCGAACAAGGCTGACTCATCGCCCCCCGTGCCTGCGCGGATCTCTAGGAAAGCGTTCCGCTCATCATCTGCATCTTTTGGTAGCAGCATGGCTTGCAGGGCGGCGTCGAGTTGGGTCATTTCTGCCTCACACGCCTCAATCTCTTCGGCCGCCATTGCAGCCATTTCAGGGTCTTTGAGCATCAACTCGGCATCTGCCAAATCGCGAGCCCGCTGCTGGTACTGTTTGTAGAGTTGCCCCAACTCACTCAAGTCAGCATGCTCTCGGCTCAGTTGCCTAAAGCGGGCCATGTCACTGACGACATCGGGCGCACTTAATAGGGCATCCAGCTCTTCAAGCCGCCATTGTTGGCGCTCCAGGGTTTGTTTGACGAAGGGTTTCATGACGATTGATTTTGAGCGATTCGGTGTTGTGAGGCTCACAACGGGGTCGCGGACGGTCAGTCCGCGCGCGGCGGAAGTTCAAAACGATCGTCGCTAACGGTCGCGGTCGCCGCCTCGCAACAGCAGACGCTGCACGGCGTCCAGTGCGTGCGCTCGTTCGCTCGCAGAGGTGCTGCTCAGTGCTGTGACGATGCCATGCAGCATCTTTTGGGTCAGTCCGTGGGCGAGGGCGTTCAGTGCCGCTTCTGGGTCCCCATTTTTGGCCAGTAATTTCCGCGCTTTTCCAAGCTCGGTCTCTCGCCATTGCTGTGCGCGCGCCTGAACCTGCTTGATGGCTGGTACGGCATCGCGTTGGTCGAGCCATTGCATGAAACCGTGTACGCCTGTCTCGATGATCGCCTCTGCTTGCCCGACAGCGGCCTGTCGATTCTCTTTGCCGGCTTGGACCACTTCCGCCAAATCATCCACCGTGTAGAGATAAACGTCATCGAGGTGCTGAACATCGGGCTCGATGTCGCGCGGCACGGCGAGATCAACCATGAACATGGGCTTGTGACGGCGTTTCTTAAGGGCGCGTTCGACCGCACCTAGGCCGATGAGCGGCAGGGTACTCGCCGTGCAACTCACGACGATGTCAAAATCACCCAGGCGGTCGGGAAGATCGGCCAAGAGCATTGTGCTGGCGCCGAATTGCTCGGCGAGTGCTTCACCTCGGGCCGCTGTTCTGTTGGCGATGACCATTGATTTCGGTTGTTTCGCGGCGAAATGCG
>JALQVQ010000213.1 GCA_023260315.1 Burkholderiaceae bacterium | reverse complement strand
GAAATCGCCCATCAACACATCCTCAGTTACAGCGGTGTGTTGATGGTGTTTGCTTAAAACAACTCAGACACCCCGCGCGCGATCAGCGTGGAATTGCGTCACGTAAGCACCGAATCGACCGGCCTCTAGCGCGGTTCTCACCTCTTGCATCAGGTTTAGAAAGTAGTGCAGGTTATGAATGCTTGCCAACATCGGACCGAGCATTTCATTGCAACGGTCGAGGTGGTGCATATAGGCCCGCGAAAAACCGCCGCTGACGGAGCCGTTAGCGTGTGTCACGCCCTTGCAGGTGTAGCAGGTGCAGGTGGCATCGATCGGTCCGCTGTCTGTTTTATGGCGTGCGTTGCGGACCTTCACATCGCCGAAACGCGTGAATAAATGCCCATTTCGTGCGTTGCGCGTTGGCATGACGCAGTCGAACATATCGATTCCATTTTGGACGCCTGCGATCAGATCCTCAGGCGTTCCAACACCCATCAGGTAGTGCGGTTTGTTGGCGGGTAACTTGGGGCCGATGTGTTGCAGGATGCGCAACATGTCTTCTTTGGGCTCGCCCACGCTCAGACCGCCAACGGCGAGTCCTGGGAAATCAAGCGCCTCAAGCCCAGCCAACGATTCTTCGCGCAGGGATTCAAACATCCCCCCTTGGACAATGCCAAACAAGGCGTTGGGGTTTTCCAGCGCTGCAAATTCAGTTTGGCATCGCTTGGCCCAACGCATGCTCAACGCCATCGAGGCGCGGGCCTCCCGCTCAGTTGTGATTTGCCCCTTGGTTTTTTTCTCAACCGACAAATAAGGGGTGCATTCGTCAAACTGCATCACGATGTCAGAATTCAAAACGGTTTGAATCTGCATGCTGATCTCAGGGGTCAGAAACAGGCGGTCACCGTTGACGGGTGATGCAAACTGCACCCCCTCTTCGGAAATCTTTCGCATCTCGCCCAGACTCCACACTTGGAATCCGCCTGAATCCGTGAGGATGGGCTTGTCCCAGGTCTCGAAGCCATGCAGGCCCCCAAATTGTTTGATGATGTCCATCCCGGGGCGAAGCCACAGGTGAAAGGTGTTGCCCAAAATAATTTGTGCGCCCATGTCATGCAAGCTCGTTGGCATCACGCCTTTGACGGTGCCGTATGTGCCGACGGGCATGAATATCGGCGTTTCAACAACGCCGTGGTTCAGCGTCAGGCGGCCGCGTCTTGCGAACGAGCCCAAGTAAGCGCCTTGCGCGGGATCGGTGTGGAGCGTTTCAAATGTCAACATGGGCAGGGGTTCACTGTCGGTCAAGAATCATGGCGTCGCCATAGCTAAAGAATCGATACTTGGATTCGATGGCGTGTTGGTATAGCGCCATGACGTGCGGGTAGCCCGCAAACGCGCTGATGAGCATCATCAGGGTCGACTTGGGTAAATGGAAATTGGTGATCAGGCTATCAACCACTTGAAAGCGATAGCCCGGTGTGATGAAAATGTCGGTGTCGCCGCTGGTCGCCCCCGTGTTCGCCCAACTCTCGATGGCGCGCACACTCGTGGTGCCGACGGCAATGATGCGCCCGCCACGTGACCGACAGTCGTCGATCGCTTGCAGGGTCTGAGCTGGCACATGGTAGCGCTCGGTGTGCATCTTGTGCGCGGACAGGTCATCGGTTTTCACCGGTGCAAAAGTACCTGCCCCGACATGCAGCGTGATGCTGGCTGTGTGCACACCGCGGGCTGCGAGGTCAGCCAATACGCCCTCGTCAAAGTGGAGGGCAGCGGTCGGCGCGGCAACAGCGCCCGGGTGTTTGGCAAAGACGGTTTGATAGCGGTCAACGTCATCGGCCCCATCTGTGTGCGTGATGTAGGGGGGTAGCGGCACGTGACCATGTGTTGCCATCATGTCGTACGCATCTTCAGAGAGCGTAAATCTGAAGAGGGCGCCATCTTCATCCGGCCAGCGCCCCATCAAAGTAGCCAGAAACGCGGGCTCACCCTGTGCGTTGGGTGCCATGTTCAGCACGCTGCCAACGGCGGGCTTTTTGCTCACTTTGATGTGCGCCACGACGTCACGATTGGGGCCCGATGCGGCGCTGGTTGGCAGGACCCTCTCGATGAGCATTTCAAGCTTGCCGCCACTGGCTTTCTCACCAAAAAGGCGGGCTTTCACAACCTTGGTGTCATTGAACAGCAGCAAATCACCCGCTGCCAGAAGATTGGGAAGGTCTGAAAACCGCCGGTCAATCGGCTCGGCTTGCCGACCGTCTAACAATCGCGAGGCGCTGCGGGTTTCGGCCGGGTGCTGAGCAATCAACGCGTCGGGCAACACGAAGTCGAAATCGGCGAGTGTGAATTCAGTTTTCACTTCAGTTAACGAGTGGCAGTGGGTTTTTATGATGTCAACCCAAGCGGGTCGATACGTGTGAGGGCACAATTGTCCCATGGCCACCCCAAAACCTGCCACCGATCAGGCGATTAAGCGTAAAAGCGCCGCACAAGTCGCGCTTGAAAAGCTGGGTTTGCGCACGCCCATCGACCTCGCCTTGCACGTGCCGATGCGTTATGAGGATGAGACGAAGATTCATTTTTTAGCCTCAGCCCCTGTCGGCGAGGTGGTGCAAATTGAAGGGGTTGTGACGCGCTGTGATGTGACCTTCAGACCACGCCGCCAGTTGGTCGCGCAATTGTTAGCCGATGACCCAACGGACCCGCAGCCCTGTACCTTGCGATTTTTCAGTTTCTATCCATCCCATCAAAAAGCCCTGGCTGTCGGGGAGCGTGTGCGGATTCGGGGCGAATTGCGTGGTGGGTTTTTCGGTCGCGAGATGGTGCATCCCACCATCAAGTCTCCCTCGGTGGCGTTGGCTGCTGCGCTGACCCCTGTGTATCCCAGCAGCGCCGGACTGCCGCAGGCCTACCTGCGTAAAGCCGTATTGGGCGGACTGGCCCGCGCGGACCTGTCGGAGACCTTAACGCAGGCGGGACTGTCGTCCTTGCAAGCCTTGGCTGGACAGCCCGTATGGCGTTTGCGCGATGCCCTGCACTTCTTACACCACCCCGCCACAGATGTGCCTTTGCAAGCGCTCGAAGACCGTGCCCATCCGGCATGGTTGAGGCTCAAGGCTGAGGAGTTGTTGGCCCAGCAGTTGAGTCAGCGCCAGGCCCGTCAGGAGCGCGATGCGATGCGCGCTCCCGTATTTGACCCGTCTAAAAATGCCGATTGGGCCGCTGTTTTAATGCAGGCTTTGCCGTTCAAGCTGACATCTGCGCAAGAACGTGTGACCGCAGAAATTGGGGTTGACTTGACACGCCCGGTGCCCATGCACCGTTTGTTGCAGGGTGATGTGGGTTCCGGAAAGACGGTCGTTGCCGCCGTGGCTGCGTGTCGCGCGATGTCGGCGGGTTGGCAGTGTGCGCTCATGGCCCCCACTGAGATCCTGGCACAGCAGCACTTTGCGAAATTGGTCCAGTGGCTTGAGCCGCTGCTCAAAACGCACGGACGCACGGTGGCGTGGTTAACGGGGAGTCAAACCAAGCGCGTGCGAACGGGGATGTTGGCGCAAATCGCCAGCGGCGAGGCGGCCTTGGTGATTGGCACGCACGCGTTGATCCAAGATACGGTGAGCTTCGCGCGATTGGGGCTGGTGATCATCGACGAGCAACACCGTTTTGGTGTCGCGCAGCGCCTCAGTCTGCGTCGCAAGCTGCTGCAAACAACGGATGGACAGGTCCTTTCGCCGCATCTGCTCATGATGACCGCAACCCCAATTCCGCGCACTTTAGCCATGAGTTACTACGCCGATTTGGATGTCTCCACCATTGACGAATTGCCGCCCGGCCGCACGCCTATCGTGACCCGCGTATTGTCGTCAGAACGGCGTCTTGAATTGATTGAGCGGATTCGCGAGCAGGTGAACAGTGGTCGACAGGTCTATTGGGTCTGCCCGCTTATTGAGGAAAGTGAGGCACTGGACTTGCGCCATGCCACCCAAGCCCATGAGGAGCTATCACAGGCGCTGGCAGACGGCACCGGCGTCGGTCTCATGCACGGCCGGTTACCGCCTGCCGAGAAGCAGGCTGTCATGGCTGCCTTTGTGGCGGGAACTTTGCGGGTTTTGGTCAGCACAACGGTCATTGAGGTGGGGGTTGATGTGCCGAACGCGTCGCTCATGGTCATTGAGCACGCCGAACGCTTTGGCCTCAGCCAATTGCACCAATTGCGTGGCCGTGTCGGGCGTGGCACGGCGGCCTCAGCGTGCGTGCTGCTGTACGAGTTGCCGCTGGGGGATGTGGCAAAGGCGCGTTTGCGCGCAATGGCACAAACCAACGACGGTTTTGAGCTGTCTCGTATCGACCTCGAGTTACGGGGTCCCGGGGAGGTATTGGGTGCACGCCAATCCGGCGCCGCGCTTTTGCGTTTTGCTGATCTCA
>JALQVQ010000316.1 GCA_023260315.1 Burkholderiaceae bacterium | reverse complement strand
TCGCGTGCGCAACACCAACTGCCGCCAGCGCCAGCACACCGGTTGCTAGCAGACGTTTCAGGAGACCAAGCGAAAAAATGGCTGTCATAAGAGGTGGGTTAAACGGTTACTTGGGAATTCAATGAACGTGTGCGCGTCGCGGCATCAAGCGGCTTGCGGCGGCGATAGATGGCGCGCAACCATGTACTTTAACAAGGGTAACTGGCCATGGAAGAAGTGGCCCACATCGGGCACCACCGAAACCGGCAAATATTGCGGGCGAGCCCAGCTCAAGACATCTGCCAGCAAAACGGTATCGTCCGCCTCGCCGTGTATGACCAACGTGCGCTCATGTAGCGCGGGGGGTATTGCTGGTACCTCGAAACGACTGACGGCGGTACCGACAAGGACGGCGTGCTGGATATCCTGCCCGCTCGACGAGCCCTCAGTCGCCAAAGCCGCCAGCGCACGACACGTCACAAAGGCGCCAAATGAAAAGCCTGCAATCGCCAGCGCACCAGTGGGTGCCAGCTGGCCTTTCACAGCCAACCAGTCGTCCAGCTCACCCTCGCCACCGCCATAGGCGCCGCCACTCTTCCCCACACCACGGAAATTGAAGCGCACGGCCGTCCAGCCCTTTTGCAACGCGGCACGGGCGAGCGTCTGCACGACCTTGTTGTCCATGGTGCCTTGAAAAAGGGGGTGGGGGTGCGCAATCAAAAGGGTACCCACGTGCCCAGTGGGTGGCGTATCCCGCGCGACTTCGAGCGGGCCGGCAGGGCCTTCAATCAAAAAGCGCTCGGTATTGACATTCATGGCTAACGACCGACGCTGTCCGGCAGCACCAAACGCTCAACAACCTCACCATTTTTCAGGTGCTTTTCAACAATTTCGTCAATGTCATCGGTGTCCACATACGTGTACCAGACCGCCTCAGGATAGACCACCGCAACCGGACCGCCGGCACAGCGATCCAAGCACCCGGCTTTGTTGACACGCACACTTCCTTGCCCGTTTAGCCCTGCGGCTTTGACCTGTAACTTGCAGTGATCAAACGCTTGGTTCGCAATGCCATCGGCGCATGACGCCGTGCCGTTGGTACGCTGATTGGTGCAAAAAAAGATGTGGCGTTGGTAATAACTTTTAGAATTTTCTGAGTCGTTTGTCATGCGATGACTTTCATTCAATGTGCGGTTAACGCGGCCCTCTAGGCGTGTGCGATCAAGCGTGATTTCGTTTGAGTAATTGCATCAGGGCATGCACCAGAACCAGCAAGGGCCACAGCCAACCAAACCATTTCGACACGCCGTGAAACCTAATAAAGCGCCCCTGCTCCCAAACCAGGAGCGACTGATCCAAATACGCAGTTGGTGCACTGACGTTCAGCAAATACAGCGTCGCCAACAGCGCCAAGACCAACCCCATCAAAAGCCAGCCCCTGGGAAGTGTACTGCCCAGTAGCGCCGCAACGGTGGCGTACCCCATGGCCTCCAACATACCCGGCCGCCACCATTCCAGCGCGCGCTCTGGGCCATAAGTCAGTGCGCCCGAGATCAACCCCATGGCACGCGATGTTTGATTTATTTAAGTGTAGAGGCGGACTCAGTGGTGCTGCTGTGAGTTGTACGCGAGCAGCTAATAGTTTTACTGCACCTGCTGATTCGTGTGGATCGCCATCTACGAATTCACTCGATTCTTCGTTTACCCCGTTGCCTTTGAGCTCGTTGTCCGCTTCTGTGTCGCAGGCTGCGGCTACTGGTAAAAGTTGATGCCCGACTTCGGCTGTATCTGCACGTTCTCTACAACACAAGTCAATCTCTGAGGGATCTTACTCTTCTGTAGTTCTGAAAGCGCGTTTTGGATTTGCAGCTAGCTGAACGATTCCTGCTTCTTTTGCCCATCCAGCAGGATTGTGGATGCGGACGGCTTTCGTCTTGCATCTTGCTGCATTTGAAGTGTCGACTGCGTGCCAGGCTGCTTCTTGATCATTGAATAGTGATTTTGCTTCTAAAGCTACAAAGTCTGCTTGCCTGTCTGTGGCCGGGACTGCATTTCTTTGTGCAAGAGGGTTTGTTTCGATGTTTGCTTTTTGGCGGAGGACTTCTTCAGCATCGTGTCTGTCTGGGTTTTGGAACTGGGGCCCAGCTGCGTGTTTCGCGACTTGGTTGTTTTGGCCGAGTCGATCAGCTAGATGTTGTTGATCATTGGGTCGGGCTGCCGCTGTAAGAGCATCTCTTGGAAGGACTGCTGGTCGAAGTGGCCCGATTTGGAGACCAGCTAAGAAGACTTTGGCTGTAATGTGCTTTGTTGAGTCATGCTGTTGCCCGTGACGGAAGCTCTCAGTTGACTTTGCGGCGCGTTTCTGCTCTAGCTCTACGGATTTTATGAGCTCAGTCTCTTCGTTACTTCCTCAATCGTGCTCTTATTCTTCTGTGCTTGCGAGCCAGAGTTAATGTACATACTCTAAAAGCTCTTGTTTGGTTTTGAAACCTGCGAACTGAACGAGTTCTTCGTGTTCATGTGGCCCTAGTGGTGGCCCTCGTTTGTACCGCCCATCGGTAATCCCGTGTTTCTTGAAGCCTTCTTCTGCTGAGTCACCTGATAGACTCCGTTGTTCGACTTTTGGAGTTTACTGGCCACCAGGAAGTTCGTAAGCATAGCTTGTTAGGAATGACCGCTAACAGAGCTGCTGTCACGTTAGGGCTTCGATGGTTGTATCGTGTTCTGCTTGGGAAGTGCCTGATCATAGTACTTCTGCTGAACTGTCTACAACTAATGCTATTCCTGCTGTGACTTGGTCCTTGTGCGCGAACTTGCCGAGTTCTTGCGATATGAACTTTGCTTTTGTGTCGTCGCTGTGGACTTTTGCTTCGACTCCTTGATCAGTTGTTGCATCAACTTGTTGTAGGCATCGTAGCTCACCTGCTGTTGCTGGGCATTTGATGAAGATTTTCGCGGCTTTTGTGGTTAGCCCTGCGATTGGTATTGGCTTAAGCCGCCTTGACTTGCTTGGACAACGTCAGCAAAGAAGTTGTTCTGAGGTTTTTGGAGCAAAATTGGTTTTGAGTGTGGCTGTGATGTTTGAGGCCTTAAGTCGTTGGCAGATTTTGTGAGATGGTCAGTCTCGGTCTTCAAACGCTGGTGGTTCTGCATTGAAGGCTGAGTGATGATGCTGCTTGACGACTGCTCTTCGAACTTATTTTTGAACTGCTAAACGAACATCATGAGCACAGCTTCACTTACATTTTAATGTTTACCTTGTTTTTCTTGCATCGCAGAGGTCAATTCATCTTGAACTGAGAGGACCGATTGAACAAAGTCTTCCTCCTTTACTTTCTGCTTTGGCTGGGGCGCTCCGTAGAGTGTTTCTTCGTAGGGTTTGCGCTTCTCGATCACTTTGTTGAGGCGCCGGCAAATGTCATTGAATTCAAAATGGGCGCCCGTCACTGGGCACGTGTACTTTTGGTCCGAGTTGTCGTCGTCTGCGTAAATTCCTTTGTAGTTTGCGAAATTGATGTCGTCACACTCGGGGTCAGCATCGATCGGCAAACCGCTAGCTTGGCCGGGATTTGGGAGATTGTGCGCGCGATCACCCTCAGTGGTTGCGCGGCGGTTCTTCTGATACGCCATTATTTAAATTTTAAAACCTTTTATTTGGGGTTTTGGGGTTTTGGGG
>JALQVQ010000281.1 GCA_023260315.1 Burkholderiaceae bacterium | reverse complement strand
ATCATGGACGTGCTCGGTACGCCCATCGACGAGCGTGGTCCCGTTTCCTCTGAACTGACCGCATCGATTCACCGCAAGGCGCCCGCCTACGATGAGTTGTCACCTTCACAAGAGTTGCTGGAAACCGGTATCAAGGTGATTGACTTGGTTTGCCCCTTTGCAAAAGGCGGTAAGGTCGGCTTGTTCGGCGGTGCTGGTGTGGGCAAGACCGTGAACATGATGGAGCTGATCAACAACATCGCGAAAGCGCACAGCGGCTTGTCTGTGTTTGCTGGTGTGGGTGAGCGTACCCGTGAAGGTAACGACTTCTATCACGAGATGGCAGACTCGGGTGTTGTGAACCTTGAGAAGCTCGAAGAGTCAAAAGTGGCCATGGTGTATGGTCAGATGAACGAGCCACCTGGAAACCGTTTGCGCGTGGCGTTGACCGGTTTGACCATTGCTGAGTCTTTCCGTGACGAAGGCCGTGACGTTTTGTTCTTCGTCGACAACATTTACCGTTACACCTTGGCCGGTACTGAAGTGTCCGCGCTGTTGGGTCGTATGCCTTCAGCGGTGGGTTATCAGCCAACGCTGGCTGAGGAAATGGGTCGTTTGCAAGAGCGGATCACCTCCACAAAGGTTGGCTCTATCACGTCGATTCAAGCCGTTTACGTGCCAGCCGACGACTTGACCGACCCATCACCTGCCACGACTTTCGCTCACTTGGATTCAACGGTCGTGTTGTCGCGTGACATCGCCGCTTTGGGTATCTACCCTGCGGTTGATCCGTTGGACTCAACAAGCCGCCAGTTGGACCCCAACGTCGTTGGCGTCGAGCATTACGAGACCGCTCGTGCGGTTCAAGGTACGCTGCAGCGTTACAAAGAATTGCGCGACATCATTGCGATCTTGGGCATGGACGAATTAGCGCCTGAAGACAAGCTCACCGTTGCACGTGCACGCAAGATGCAGCGTTTCCTGAGCCAGCCTTTCCACGTTGCTGAAGTCTTCACGGGTTCACCCGGCAAGTACGTTTCACTGGCCGAAACCATTCGTGGTTTCAAGATGATTGCCAGCGGCGAGTGCGATCAGCTGCCCGAGCAGGCTTTCTACATGGTCGGTACGATTGATGAGGCTTTCGAGAAAGCCAAGAAGATCGCCGGTTAACGTTTGTTGTTTTGCGACGCTGCTGCGGTTTCGTACCGCATCAGCTGCAAAACTGAATAAGGAAACAGCATGAGCACCATTAAGGTAGATGTGGTTAGCGCGGAAGAGTCGATCTTCAGCGGTGAGGCCACGTTTGTCGCCTTGCCAGGTGAGGCCGGTGAGTTGGGCATCATGTCCGGCCACACCCCATTGATTACCCGTATCAAGCCTGGGTCAGTGCGCATCAAGTTGGCTGACGGCACCGAAGAGTTCGTCTTTGTTGCCGGCGGTATCCTTGAGGTACAACCCAAGCACGTGACGGTTCTCAGCGATACGGCGATTCGTGGGAAGGATCTTGACGAAGCGCGTGCGGAAGCCGCTCGCCGCGATGTCGAGGAGGCAATCAGCAACGCCAAGGGCGACTTTGACATGGCGGCCGCGCAAGCCGAACTTGCCGTGTTAGCCGCTCAGGTCGCAGCTTTGCGCCGTTTACGCAAAAAGCAGTGACCCAACGACCCTGATTGGGTACTGTCTCAAAAAGCCGACCTTGGGTCGGCTTTTTCGTCTCCGACGCTTAGACACCCATCACAGACTTCGATAAACTCAGCGCATGCCAAAAACCACTCACCAGCTTGCCTCACCTGACGATGTTGAGATGGCCTTCTATGAAGGTCTTCAAAACGGTGAAATTGAGCAAATCATGGCCTGTTGGGCCGAGGATGAGGACCTGGTCTGCATTCCTCCGGGCGGCGAGCCGATCCACGGGATAGAGAATATTCGCGGCCTGTTCACCGCACTGCTGGCCAATGGCCCGCTGACCGTGCGCCCCATGCATGTCCACAAATCACAGGCGCTGACCCATGCAATTCACACAGTCACGGAGCATGTCTCCGTGATGACGGACGATGGTCAAGCGATCGCGCAACTGTATGCGTTGAATGTATTCCACAAAACCCCGCAGGGATGGCGCCTGATTGCCCATCACACCAGCCCTGGTCATTTGGCGGACGCAGTGGAAGAGCCGATGGCGTCGACCGCTTTGCACTGACATGCAGTCGCTCGCTTCCATATGGCGATACACCCCACCCTGGTGGCTACCCGGTGGGCATGCCCAGACCATCTGGTCCGCGCGCAAGGCCCGTCACTGGTCAGGCCAGTCGGATAAGCTCCGTCACTATCTCGGCCGCGCGAGTGAGAGCGCAGAGGGCGGCGTGATTGCTGGCTGGCGTGAACCCCCCGTTCCGAGCGAGTTGCGTGGCGCTTTTCCGCAGTGGCGTCGCGAACGTTGGGAAACACCTGACCGTGACTTTATTGACGTCGACTTCCTCACGTCACAAAGCGCCTCTGTGGAGGCCATCAAGAAGGCACCCGTCATCGTGTTGTTTCACGGTTTGGAAGGCTCGCGCCACAGTCATTACGTTCACGCCTTGGCGCATGTCTGTGCGGAGCGTGGCTGGCGGCTCATATTGCCCCATTTTCGCGGTTGTTCTGGCGAACTTAATTTGGCACCCCGGGCCTATCATTCGGGCGATCATGAGGAGGTCGACTGGATCTTGCGCCGAGCGGCCACCGTTCATCCTGGCGTCCCGATGGTCGCGGCGGGGGTGTCACTGGGCGGGAATGCGCTGCTGCGTTGGGCCGGCGAAATTGGCGAGGAAGCGGGCCGGGTGGTTCGGAGTGTCGCCGCCATTTGCCCGCCACTCGATCTCGTCGCCTCTGGGCAGGCCATCGGCAAAGGGCTGAATCGGCTCTTTTACACGCGCCTGTTCTTAGCCAGTATGAAGCCGAAGGCCAGGGCGAAATGGGTGCAGTACCCAGGGTTGTTTAACCTCGATGCGGCCATGGATGCCAAAACCCTTCTTGAGTTTGACAACGCGTTCACCGCCCCCGTCCATGGTTTTAAGCACGTTTTAGATTATTGGTCGCAGGCCTCTGCAAAGCCGTACCTCAAGGCCGTTACCATCCCTGCGCTGATCATCAACCCGAAGAATGACCCGTTCATCCCACCCTCGAGTCTGCCGATTCAAGCCGAAGTGGCCGACACGGTGACACTGTGGCAACCCACCGCGGGCGGTCATGTGGGATTCACAGAGTCAGGGCTAACCAGTGGACCGCCAGGCCACATTGGTGGCCTGCCGAACGCGTTGCTTGACTGGCTGGGCCAGCATTTGAGTCTGTCGATCACACCAACACGCCTAACACCGACCGACGCGCAGCCGCCGACGTCAACACGATATGGATGATCTGGTTCAGCAGGCCATGGCCAAGTGGCCTAACGTTCCCAATTGCTATGGCTGGTTGGGGTTGTGTGCGCGCGGAAATTGGTACATGCGCGACGATGTTGCGCAGCAGGCCGGTCCTTTTGCAGGGGAGGGGGCAACGCCCGCATCGCGAGGCTCACTCCTAACGCACGAGAAATTGATTGCGTTCATTAACCGCAACTACGCCGCTGATGCCAACGGTGCTTGGTATTTTCAGAATGGTCCTCAGCGGGTCTATGTCGAGCTAGAAGCGACACCGCTGATTGCAAGAATTACGCCGACGGGTATCGCCGCCCATACCGGCGAAGACCTGAACATACAGAGATGTCTCGTTGACGAGATGGGGCACCTTTATCTTGACTGCAACGAGGGCTTGGCTCGCGTGCATACGCAAGATATGGCGGCCGCCGTGCCTTTTATCGAGAGCGGCCTGTGGGTGCCTCAGATGGCATCGGCTCAAGACCTTCCCAAGCGTTTTGAGTACGTAACCAGCCCCGCTGCTGGGCACTGAGCCAACCGAGTGCGCCGTCGATTACGGGATGCATCGGCATAAAAAAACCGGCCAGAAGCCGGTTTTTTGTTGATGCCCATGCGCCTTACTGCGCTGGCTTCTCGGGGATGGGGAACTTGGCACCCACCTCGTTGGCCA
>JALQVQ010000241.1 GCA_023260315.1 Burkholderiaceae bacterium | reverse complement strand
ATATTTGCCATAAGTTAACGATTCGAAATACCCCACATCGCAAAAAGATGCTTGCGGATTAAAAACATGAAAGTCGCTGCAGGTAAAACCAACAAGGCTCCACCCGCAAACTTCATATGCATGGGCGATACATCGAGGTTTTGTAGCAGGAAGGCAGTGAGCGTGCGGTTTTGAATCATCAGGACGGAGCTGGCAAATACCTCATTCCACGAAATCACGAAAGCAAAAATTGCTGACGCTGCCAGCCCAGGGAGCGCAATCGGCAACACAACTCGCCTGAAGGCTTGCACTTTTGTACACCCAAATACCCACGCCGCCTCTTCCAGCTCAGTGGGTACCCCGCTGAACAATGAAAAAGTAATCAGCACGGCAAACGGCAAAGCCAACATGGTGTGCACCAACGCCAGCCCCACAAGGGTGTCGTCAACACCTAGCCTGATATACAAAACCGTCAACGGCAAAGCCAGTAGCGGCAATGGGAAGGCACGGGTGAGCAAAATGAGTAGGCGGAAGGTCCCCTTACCCCTGAACTCGTAACGGGCTAGCGCGTAGCCCGCAGGCGCACCCAGCCCGATGCTAAAGACCATCGTGATTGCGGCGACTATCAGCGAATTCACCAAAGAGCTCAACACGCCGTCAAAGCCAAGCAAAAACGACAGACTCTCGTGATTCATCTCGGGCACGAACGCCTTTGGAAACGCGTTGACCGCGTCTTGTGATGACCACGCGTTGACCACCAAAAAATAAATGGGCAGCACGACCCAAATCGTGGCAATCACCGCCCCTACCAGTAATAGGCGACGCAGCCGCTTCTGAGCAACGTCAACCGAGATCAACTGTGTACTCATAACCCAGCACCTCGTGGTACGCGCAACCAACGCAAGTAAACCAAGGTCACACCAACCGATAGCGCCAAAATGACCAGTGCAAAGGCTGCCGCAACGGGGCCATCTTGCAACGCAAATTGCCAGTTGTAAGTTTCGCCCATCAGCACGGGAAACTTGGTACCGGACAACGCGGCCACCACAGCGAAAACCTCGAGTGCCAAGATAGACCGCAAGATCAATGCAGTTTGTAAACTGGGCCGCAACAAAGGCAGGGTAACTTTGGTGAACTTAGCCCAAGCACCCGCGCCAAATACCTCTGCCGCCTCTGCGTACTCTTTGGGAATCAGGCCAATGCCAGATACCAAGATGACCAACACAATCGCTGTAGAGCGCCAAATTTCAGCCAGCACAATCGCCACCAAGGTGGCGAAAGTGTCGTTGAACCCCAGAATGGAAACGGGCGCATCCACAACGCCAAGTCCGATCAGCGCACTGTTTAAAAAACCTGTTTGCTCAAAAATACCCAGCCAAATAATGCCAGCAGCCAAATCGGAGATACCCAGCGGAATCGTCCAAACATAGAGCAAGGTGTCACGCCCCGACTTCACACGGGTTAACAACTGCGCCAACGACAGCGCAACCACCATCTGTAAGGGCACGACAAGCGCCGTCAACATGAGGGTGTTTTTTAACGCGGTGCCGAACTTCCAATGCCCAACCATGGTCTGAAAATTCTCAAGCGAGTAACCACCGCTCTTGGCTGTAAATGCCTCCAGCGTCACCAAGCTGAGGGGATACAGGAACAACGCCACCGTGAATAAAGCCGCGGGTGCGATGAGCCAGTAAGGCAGAGATTTATTGGTCATAAAAGTGGCCGGCAAACCCACACGCGAGGCGCGTGGGTTTGCGTCGACACCGATTTATTAAGGTTTACTTAACAGGGCACGCACCAGCGGAGATTTTGTCTGGCTCCCAGCAGGGTGCATTCGCCTCAACCATGATGGCGCGCAATGCTGCGGCTTGCTCATCCAGCACCGGCTTGATGGGTTGCCCCGCCAACACGATGCGCTCAAACGCATCCACATACACTTGGTTGAACTTGCCGCCCAGATTGCCCAAACCTGCGGGCAACATACCCGGGTTTGCATCCGCTGAACCCGCCTGCGCTTTCACTGCTGCGGCAGAGATACCCACAGCCGGTGGGAAGTCGCCTGGAATCGTCACTTCCGCGGTTGGGAAGAAAT
>JALQVQ010000240.1 GCA_023260315.1 Burkholderiaceae bacterium | reverse complement strand
AGCGCACCCCAGGTAAGCTGTTCAACGCATCGACGATCAGGGTACGGCGCTGGTTGAACGCCACCATCATCTCGGCCACAGCGTCTTGCGGTCCTGTCAATGCCGCGAGGCCTGCATATTGAGCGGACGCGTTGACGCACGAATGATCGTTGATACACAAACGCGTCACCTCGCTCACCAGGCTCTTCGGCCAAACGGCGAAGCCGAGACGCCAACCTGTCATGGCGTAGGTCTTGCTCCAACCGTCCAGCAAAATCAGCCTGTCGCGGATCTCGGGGTAGTTGAGTAGCGAGACGTGCTCTCGGCCGTCGTACAGCATTTGGCTATAGATTTCATCCGACAACAGCGCCACGTGCGGGTGCTTGGCCAAACCGGCCACCAGCTTGTCAATTTCAGCTTTTGGCGTGACGCCTCCGGTTGGGTTGGCGGGGCTATTGATGATGATCAGGCGCGTTGCCGGTGTGATCTGTGACAGCACGGTATCGGCGTCAAATGCGAAGCCCTTGTCTTCGCGCAACTCGATGGGTACGGGAGTGGCACCACTGTATTTGATGACTGACTCATAGATGGGGAAGCCCGGGTTGGGGTACATGATCTCTGCACCTGGCTCACCAAACATCAACACCGCGAAAAACATGGTGGGCTTGCCGCCCGGAACGATGACAACGCAGTCAGGGTCCACGCTTGACCCGTGGCGCCTCTGCAGGTCCGCAGCGACGGCCTCGCGCAGCGCCGGTATGCCGTTCGCCGGCGTGTAGCCATGATGACCGTCACGCAACGCCTGAATGCCCGCATCAACGATATGAGACGGTGTTTTAAAGTCGGGTTGGCCAATGCCCAAGTTGATGATGTCTTTCCCCTGTGCCATCAGGGCTTGCGCTCGCGCCAACACCTCAAAAGCAGATTCGGTACCCAAACGAGACAGGGAAGCCGCGGTTTTCAACATGGTCGTTATCCTTTTTAAGTGGGGCGCACATCGGCGCACGAGGTGCGCAGAAGTTTACTCGTTTCGCAGCCAGCGCATGTGTCGCGGGGCGGTCAGATGCGCGCGCACTATACTCAGCGGCACGCCCGCCCTACAAAAAATCCCGCCCCATGCCCCCCTTCAAGTGGTACCGAAAAGCCGTCCGGCACATACAGGCACGCCGCCGCTTTGTCGCGCTTGGCCTGATTTGCATGACGCTGGGTATCGCCTCGGCGGAACGCTCGGGATTGGCGGTTGCGGCGCCCGAATTGTCAACCGCACTGAACCTCGGGCCCAGTGACCTGGGTTGGCTATTCTCAGCGTTCTCATGGACTTATGTCGTCGCACAGATCCCAGCCGGCCTACTGGTCGAACGCTTCGGCGTCCGCCCCATCATCGGCACCGGCTTGGCCGCCAGCGCCCTGTGTAGCCTGCTGGTTGCTTTGGCAGGCGCACCAGCACTTGTGGCCCATTCATGGGGGCTTATTTTGGCTGCCCGCCTGTTGCTCGGTATCAGCCAAAGCCCGCTCGGCGGAAGCTCAGGCATGGTCCTGGCGACTTGGTTTCCGAAGCAAGAGCGCGGCGTGGCAGGTGCCGTCTACGCCAGCATGCCGTACTTCGCGATTGCGATTTTCAACCCGTTATTGGCTTGGGTCGTTAACCACCTGGGTTGGGCGATGTCCTTTGTGGTTCTGGCGTTTTTGGGCGTCATGGGATCAGCCATCTGGAGCAGTGTTTTTCGAACACCGCAGCAACACAAGCACCTATCAGCCAAAGAAAAGCGTTTGCTCACATCGGGTGGTGCGCTTTGGGGCGCGCCCAAAACTGAGCGTGTTTCACCGCCGGGTGGCGCCAGTGAGGACACCCCACTCACCGCCGGCAGCAACACCAACAGTTTAATCAGCGACTTGCGTCAACTGTTTTCCCAACAGCTCTTCAGGGGCTTGGTGGTGGCGCAATACGCCATCGCTTCGATTACTTGGTTTTTTTTGGCTTGGTTCCCCGCTTACCTGGTGCATGACATGGGTCTCACGCTGGCAGAGGCGGGTGCGCTTTCGGCTTTCCCCGCGATCGGCGGCTTCATTGGCGGGACGGTTGCCGGGGTGTTTTCAGACGCGCTGCTGCGACGCACACACTCCCTCAACGTTGCGCGCAAAACCCCCGTTTACATCGGCATGGGCTTGGTGATCGCTGGCTTCCTGGCCTGCCTGTTCACCCGCGATCCCACATTGATTGCGGTCTTCATGACCATTGCATTTTTCGGCAAGAGCGTCGGCACGATGATCTGGACCTTGGTCAGTGACCTCGCCCCCGCCAACCGAGTGGGCCTCACCGGCAGTGTCGTGAATGCATTCACGAATCTGTCCGGCATCATTACCCCCATCGTGGTGGGCTACGCGGTCGCCATCTATGGCAACTTCGACCTCGCGCTCGGGGTGGTTGCCGCCCACGCCGCATTGGCCATCGCCATGAATGTTTGGGTGATGGGCCATTTACAACGCATGCCCGACCTCAAGGCACCAGAACCACGACCCGCATCATGACACTTGCCAACACCCCTCTTGAAAACGCACCGCTGGGCCAACGCAGCGATACCCCGACGCATTACGATCCGCGCCTGCTTTTCCCCATCCCACGGCATATGGCGCGAGACGGCCTGCAGTTGGGGGCAAGCTTGCCTTTCATGGGGGCCGATTTTTGGACAGGCTATGAGCTGGGGTGGCTCAACCGAAAGGGCAAGCCGCAAGTCGGTATCCTTCAGGTCACGGTGCCCTGCGAAACCCCGTTCATCGTTGAGAGTAAATCGTTCAAGCTGTACCTGAATAGTTTCAATAATCACAGGGTCGACAGTGCCGACGCCATTGCGCAGTTGATCGATGCCGATATCAACCCAGTGCTTTGGGGCGGCGCGGCACCACAGGCGCGGGCGATCGTGAAAGTCATCACACCAGAGCAATTTGAAAATCAGCGCTTCGGTACCCTGCAAGGCTTCAACCTCGACCGCTTGGACATCGATGTGGAAGCGCCACATAACGACCCCACACAACTTCGTGTGATTGAGAATGAAGGGGTCGTTGAGGAAACGCTGCACAGCAACCTGTTACGCGCACTGTGCCGCGTGACCGGTCAGCCCGACTGGGGCAGCGTTCAGATTGACTACATCGGCAAACCCATTGATCAGGCGTGCTTGCTGCGTTACCTGATCGGCTTCCGCGATCAACAAGAGTTTCACGAACCGCTCGCCGAACGGATTTTTGTGGATGTGCTGCGGCAGTGCCAGCCAAGCAAATTGCGTGTGAAGATTCAGTTCACACGGCGGGGGGGCATGGACATCAATCCCGTGCGACAAAATTTCCCTGGCGCCATGATGGCCATGCCACGACTCGCCCGGCAATAAACGGACTCAGTTGGGGCCGTTTTTGCGAGCACGCAGCATCACGTCGGTCAACTTGCAGTAGAACGCACGACCGAGCCGACCCAGTGGCCGCATGGCACTGTCTTTCATCAGGTCAACTCGGTGGCGTTTGCCATCGCGCTCTCCTTGGTAGACACGCTCCAAGATATGGACCTTGACGACGTCACCCATGACCCAGTGATTTTTTCCAAGCGGCAAAATATTATTCAAACGACACTCGAAGGCGATTGGCGTTTGCGCCACGCGACGTGCGCCCACGAGATCACACGGTAAGCTGGCAATACCCAATGCATCAAATTCGCTAACCGTCGCGGGCAAATCCTGGGCACTGTCGACCATCTGCTCAAACAAGCCCTCAGGTGAGATGTTGATCACGAACTCCCCTGTGTCCCGAATGTTCTGCAGCGTGTCTTTTGAAACAATGGCCTCAAGGTTGTGGTTGTCGCCACGTGGCCCGCAGGAAAATCCCATAACGGGTGGCGAGGGGCAGCAGACGTTAAAAAAACTGAATGGTGCCAAGTTATGAACCCCATCACGGCTGACCGTTGAGACCCACGCAATCGGCCGGGGCAACACAGAGTCCCGCAGCAAAAAATACATTTCGCTTGGGTCGAAATCGTCGACTGACAAGGAAATGGTGGGCTCAGAAGATGTTGTGGTGTTCATGGTTGGCAATGTGTGAGGTGTGGTTAACGGCTAAAGATGATTCGCAGGCCCAAGCCGACAAAAATTGCACCCGCCAGGCGATCAAGCCAAAAGCCAGCTGCGGGTCGTCTGTTCAGCCAACGCCCAATGCCGCCGGCAAAAAAACCCAAGCTGCCAAAAATGAGCGCAGCCTGAAGGGTAAACAAAATGCCAAGTTGTCCCAGCTGCCAAGCCATTGATCCGGCATTGACATCAACGAACTGAGGCAAAAAAGACAGGAAGAAAATAACAACTTTGGGGTTGATGGCGTTGGCCATCAGGCCCTTGATAAACAACCGGCGCAGTGTTGGCACTTGGGCAGTCGTATCGGCCGACACCGTCACCACGCCGGCATGTCGCCAGGCTTGCCAGCCGAGCCACACCAGAGAGCCACCCCCGGCCCACTTCAAGACGGTGAACGCAATGGGCGATGCCACCAACAGGGCACTGACGCCGAGCACAGCAAGCGCGGTATGACTCAAGCAGCCAACCGCACATCCCACCCCAAAAGCAATGCCCTCACGTCGCCCTTTGCTGATCCCGAAGCTGAGAACC
>JALQVQ010000239.1 GCA_023260315.1 Burkholderiaceae bacterium | reverse complement strand
CCAGCCCCAACATAATCTGTAGCGCCATCATGAGGACCAGGGCCGAAAGGTCTATCCCACCGATACGCGGAATAACCCGTTGGACCGGCGTCAACAAAGGTTGGATAAGGCGTGTCAAAAATCACCACACTCGGCGAGCGTGTTGAGGACACCTTTTTGGTGCGCGGCGAGTGCCTGAATAACCAGCGTGAGCGGATCGCGCTTGAGACTGAATTACTGGCGACCCTCAAAGACTGAGCGTTCCGGGAACAACACGTCGACAAAGCCGAATTGGCTGAAGTCGCGAACCCGCATTGGATATAGTTTGCCAAACAGGTGATCACATTCATGCTGTGCGACACGGGCATGAAAACCACTGGCCGCGCGATCAATGGGCTGTCCCTGTGGGTCAAAGCCGGTGTAGCGAATGTGGGTCCAACGGGGCACTTGCGCGCGGAGGCCAGGCACTGACAAACAGCCCTCCCAGCTGGTGTTCTCTTCGTCAGATAACGGTGTGATCACTGGGTTAATGAGGATTGTTTGCGGAATCGGCGGCTCATCGGGGTAGCGGGGGTTGACTGCGCCACTGCCAAAAATGACCACTTGCAAGTCGACGCCAATCTGCGGCGCTGCGAGGCCGGCACCGTTGGCGTCCGCCATCGTGTCGAGCAGATCTTGCACCAGTTGATCTAATTCGGGCGTATTGAACGCCGTGACCAGCTTCGCGGTTCGTAACAGCCGGGGGTCACCCATTTTTAAGATGGTTTTGATGCTCATTGCATGCTCCGATTGGTTTCGATTACCATTTAGACAAGACTATACCGCTCTGAAAAGATTGCTTGCCATGCCCACTATCTCCTCATTCGTCTGCGCCGGCAGCCTCGCGCTCAGCGCCTTGTTAGCGAGCCAAACTGCAATGGCACAAACCCCTGCGATATTCAAATACGCTGATCTTGAGCTGGGTCGACAGCTCATTGCGGATAACAACTGCAACGCGTGTCATGCGAAAAAATTCGGTGGCGACGGCAGTGCCATTTACCGTCCGCAAGGCCGTTTAACCAACGCGGGTTTATTGCGTGGGATGGTGGAGCAGTGCAATACGACGCTTAATCTGTCGCTCTTCCCCGAAGAGGTCACAGCAATTGCGGCCGTTTTGAATCAAAGCCACTATCGCCACAAAGACTAGGGGCCACCCGCGTCGGCGAGCAACTGGATTAGACCTGCCTCATCGATGACGGGTACGCCCAACGCCTGGGCTTTTTCCAGCTTGCTGCCGGCTTCCGCGCCCGCTACCACGTAGTGGGTCTTTTTACTCACCGATCCTGCGACCTTCGCGCCTTTCGCCTCAAGTAAGGCTTGTGCTTCATCACGCGACAGCGTTGGCAAAGTACCCGTTAAAACGATGGTCACGCCGCTAAGCGGCAACGCGGCCATATCGGCAACACCATCGTGCTCCGCCCATCGCACGCCAAGGGCCTGAATGGCGTGGACCATGTCGCGCTGCGCGGGTTGCTGAAAAAAAGTTTGAATACTGAGCGCCACCACAGGCCCTACGTCTGGCACCTCTAACAACGAATCCAGCGGTGCATTCATGATCAACTCGAGTCGACCGAAATGCCGGACCAAGGCCTTCGCTGTGGCCTCCCCCACATGGCGAATGCCTAAACCGAACAAGAAGCGCGCCAAATCGGCGTTCTTGGACGCCTCCAGGGCATCCAGTAAATTTTGCGCGGACTTTTCTGCCATGCGGGGCAGCGCCGCGATGTCGCTGAGTGACAAACGGTATAAGTCGGCAATGTCTTTGACGCGGCCACTTTCGACTAACGCGTCGACGATCTTGTCACCCAAGCCATCGATATCCATGGCTTTGCGCGATGCGTAATGCGTCAACGCTTCTTTGCGCTGGGCCCCACAGACCAAGCCACCCGTGCACCGGTAGTCGGCCTCTTCCTCGAAACGCAGCGCCACACTGCCGCATATGGGGCATTGGTGGGGCATGGTAAAAGGCTCCGTTTGGTCAGGACGGCGCTCCAACACCACGGACACCACTTCGGGGATCACATCACCGGCTCGGCGAACCACCACCGTGTCGCCCACGCGCACATCCTTGCGACGCGCCTCGTCCTCGTTGTGCAGCGTGGCATTCGTCACCGTCACGCCCCCGACAAATACAGGCGTCAGTTTGGCAACTGGTGTGAGTTTGCCGGTGCGTCCGACTTGAATATCGATGCCGTTGACCGTCGTCAGCGCCTCTTGTGCGGGGTACTTGTGCGCGACAGCCCATCGTGGCTCGCGGCTGACAAAGCCCAATTGCCGCTGGGCGGCCAGGCTGTTGACCTTGTAAACAACCCCATCGATATCGAAGCCAAGGTTGTCGCGTGCCGCTTGCACGCGCGCATGAAAGGCGCTCAGCCCGTCCGCGCCGTACACCACCTGTGTCCACTCAGAAACAGGGAACCCCCATTCGCGCAAACAATCCAGCGTTTCCGCGTGCGTTTGTAGTTGGCGATCAGCCCCATCGCCAATCACGGCAATGGCGTGGCGTTGCTCACCTTTTTGCTGTGCCGCAATGGCCATCCCCAAGGCGGCTGAAATACTGGTGGACGAATGCGCAGTGCCAAAGGCGTCGTATTCACTTTCGTCACGGCGCGGGAAACCGCTGAGGCCATGACGTTGGCGCAGCGTGTTCATTTGGTCACGCCGACCCGTCAAAATTTTGTGCGGATAAGTTTGGTGG
>JALQVQ010000208.1 GCA_023260315.1 Burkholderiaceae bacterium | reverse complement strand
CTCAACCTTCTACCGGTGTTGTCAGTGGTGACCAACATTGATGAAGATCACATGGATACCTATGGTCATGATTTCGAAAATCTGAAGCAGGCATTCATCGACTTCATGCATCGCATGCCTTTTTACGGCGCTGCAGTGGTCTGCGTGGATAGTCCTGCAGTTCGCGAGCTGTTGCCCCGCATTGCCCGTCCCGTTGTCACCTATGGTTTAGATGCTGATGCCAAAATTCGGGCGGTTAACGTGCGTGCAGTGGGCGGTCAAATGCACTTTACTGCCGAGCGACATTTGCAAGAGCGCAGACCGGATTTGCATGTTGTCCTGAACCTGCCAGGCGAACACAATGTGCGCAATGCGTTGGCTGCCATTGCGGTGGCTGACGAAATAGGTATCCCCGATGAGGCGTTGTGTCGCGCATTAGCGGAATTCAAAGGCGTTGGGCGCCGCTTCCAATCCTATGGCGATGTCAAGCTTGTCGACGGCGGCGCGATGACGGTGATCGATGACTATGGTCATCACCCCGTAGAGATGGCGGCAACACTTGCCGCCGCACGCGGTGCCTTCCCGGGGCGCCGATTGGTGCTGGCTTTTCAGCCACACCGATACACCCGGACCCGCGATTGCTTTGAAGACTTTGTTGAGGTGATCGGGCGTGCAGACGCCGTTTTGATGACCGAGGTTTATGCCGCAGGTGAAACCCCGCTGGTCGCGGCGGACGGCCGGGCACTGGTTCGCGCCCTGCGTGTTGCGGGTGCCGTTGAACCGCTTTTCGTCGCCGAACTCAGCGACATGGCGGATGCTGTTTTGAAGCAAGCCCAAGCCGGTGACGTGCTGCTGTGTATGGGCGCGGGCAACATAGCAACATTGGCAGGACAAGTGGTCGCGCAAGGGGTGCAACAATGACGTGGCAGATACCCGATCCAAAGACGTTGGGGCGTGTGGCTGTGTTGATGGGCGGTCGCTCGGCAGAGCGTGATATCTCGATCATGTCGGGTACAGGCGTCTTAGCTGCCTTGAAAGAACTGGGGGTTGACGCCCACGCGTTCGACCCAGCACATCAACCGCTGACAGATTTGAAGGCACAAGGCTTCGACCGTTGCTTTATCTGTCTCCACGGTCGATATGGTGAAGACGGCACAGTGCAAGGTGCCCTCGAATTGCTCGATATTCCCTACACCGGAGCCGGTGTTTTGGCCTCCAGTGTTGCAATGGATAAAGTGATGACCAAGCGCATTTGGTCAGCCGAAGGATTGCCCACACCCGCGTGGCGACTGGTTGAAAACGCATCAGAAACGGAAGCCGCATTTGATGCACTCGGCTGCCCCATGATTGTGAAGCCCGCACGGGAGGGCTCAACGATTGGGCTCACCAAGGTCGAGACGCGGGCGGCGTGTGCGGCGGCCTACGCGCTTGCGTCGCAGCATGACACCGAGGTGCTGTGCGAGCAATTCATCAGTGGTGATGAGGTGACGTGTCCTGTATTGGGAACCGGAAAATCTGCAATCGCCTTGCCGATCATCTTGATTCAAGCGCCCAACGGAAACTACGATTACGAAAACAAGTACTTCAAAGACGATACGCAGTACCACGTGCCATCGGGCCTGCCAGCGGCAGAGGAGGCCGCGATCAGTGCATTGGTCGTGCGTGCGTATCAAACCCTCGGCGTGCGCGCTTGGGGACGTGTTGACGTGATGATCGATGCCAAAACACGGGCCCCCTATCTGCTGGAGATCAATACGGCCCCGGGCATGACTGGCCATTCGTTGGTGCCGATGTCAGCCAAGGCCGCTGAGCTTGGCTACGGCGAGTTGTGTGTGTGGCTGTTGGGTCAAGCGGCGCTGGATCACCAACCCACGAGCCCTGGGGTGCGCGGATGACCCAAACGCTCGTCATCCCCATGGACATCAAGCTGATGCAGGCGTTAACGCGCCTGATGTTGGCTGCGCTCATGGCGATGGGGGTGGGTATCGTCGGCTGGTGGGGCTATCAGCATCCTGCATGGTCTGTGAAGGAAATTGTGTTGGTCGGTGATGTGGCGCACCAGAGCGTACCGGCTGTTCGCTCACAACTGTCAGGGCGCTTGACGGGCAGCTTCATGAGCCTGGATGTTGTCAACATGCAGCAGCTGATTGAGGAAATGCCATGGGTGCGCAAAGCCGTCATCCAGCGCGTCTTCCCAAATCGTTTGCGAATCACGATCAGCGAACATGAGGCACGCGGCTGGTGGGGTGAAGTGGGTGCACAGCGATTGATCAACAGCTACGGCGAACTCTTTGAGGCGAGTGCAGACGAGGCTGTGACGGGTACCGATGGCTGGGCGATTTTGGATGGGCCTGTTGAGCGATCCCGCGATGTTTACGCCATGTACGTGTCGTTGGCAGCCATATTGGAGCCGATGGCGCGACCGATTGAGTCCCTTCGTCTCACGCAACAGGGTAGCTGGGACATGCGACTGATCGGCGGAACCACATTTGCTTT
>JALQVQ010000143.1 GCA_023260315.1 Burkholderiaceae bacterium | reverse complement strand
TTGACCACCGCAATTGCCACGTACAACATGGTGGCCAGAATTCTGGTGGCACTCAAAATTACCCCCGAGCACTGAGGAGCGCTTATGTCACGCCGCTTTGTCGATTTATCGATCTATCTGGAGAATGATGTGGTGTCCGATCCGCCTGCATTCGCTCCAAAGATCGAATACTTTACACACGAAGACAGTTTTTCTCAGATTGAACCTTTCTTTCCCGGCTTGAAGAAAGAGGACCTGCCCGACGGCGAAGGCTGGGCTGTAGAAATGGTGCAACTGTGCACCCATAACGGAACGCACCTCGATGCGCCCTATCACTTCCACTCAACGATGGACAAGGCACTGGGTACGAAAAAGCCCGCGATCGCAATCGATGAAGTGCCCCTTGAGTGGTGTTTCCAACCGGGTGTGAAGCTGGACTTTCGGCACTTACCCGATGGACATGTTGTTACCGCCGAAGAGGTTGAGGCCGAACTCTTGCGAATTGGACATACGCTGCAACCCCTCGAAATCGTGGTTGTCAACACACGAGCGGGCCAGCAATACGGTAAAGACAACTATGTTGCGGCAGGTTGTGGCATGGGCTACGACGCCACCATGTACTTGCTTGAGCGCGGCGTGCGACTCACCGGCACCGACGCATGGAGCTGGGATGCCCCATTTGTTTACACCGCGGAGAAGTACAAAGCGAGCCACGATGCGTCTTTGATTTGGGAGGGGCACAAGGCTGGGCGTGACATCGGGTACTGCCATATCGAGAAACTGCACAACCTTGAGGTGCTACCCCCCAGTGGTTTTTATATCTCGTGCTTTCCACACAAAATTCGTGGTGCATCAGCAGGTTGGACACGCGCCGTCGCTATTTTTGACGACGCTTTGTTTTAAGCGTGCCCCAGCAAATTTGACAGCACCCGTGCAGGTGACGCGTCACGTGCACCACGCGCTGCAACCACTTGGTCAGGACGAATGAGCGCCCAGTCGGCGTCGTATAAGGTTTTGGCTTCAGCGGAATCGCTGCGATAAAGGCGCAACGGTAAACCCAGCGCCTGAGCCTGCTCAGACCATTCAGCCACCTCACCCTGCTGCAAGCCGAAGTGAATCAATGTCCAATCGAATCCAAAGTGGTCGTAAATCGATGTGCCATCGGGCAACCAGAGGTGTGGCGCCCGACCGCCCGGTATCGCCGTTTGTTCATAGTGGTTGGCTTGGTCGGGCGGCGGTGATTCACCCGTCGACAAAACGAGCGGCGAGCCATCGTAGCGCGTGCCGAAAGTGACGCCCGGAATGTTGAATTCCGCTCGTCCATGCGCCTCTAGATAAGCCCCCGCGATCGCGCGGACCTCCTCACCTGTGGGGTCAGTGCTCTCGATGTTTGGATCGGGTACGAACAAGCCCAAAGAGTCTGCAAAGCCCCGTGCATAGTTGGTATTACGCACGGCTGCAGGCTTGCGTTCAAGACCATAGGTTTCAAGGACTGACTCGGCGGCATAGCCTTTCAGTACGGCCGCCAGTTTCCAGCCCAGGTTAACTGCATCCTCAACCGCGGTGTTGTACCCCAGTCCGCCTGTGGGTGTGAACAGATGCGCCGCGTCGCCTGCGATGAATATCCGCCCTTGCTGGAACACCGACGCGACCAAGCAATGACCTGCGGTCCATCCCCTTCGGGCCAATATTTCAATCGGTATTTCTGCACCAACGGCCTCATAGAAAAGGGCCTTGGCATCGGCGTCAGTCAAGGTACTTTCGTCCTCACCTGGCCTTAGTTGCGTGTGAAATGCAAACTCCTGCACACCGTCAACAGCCGCCATGAACGCACGGCGCTCTGTGTTGAACGTCACATTCATC
>JALQVQ010000040.1 GCA_023260315.1 Burkholderiaceae bacterium | reverse complement strand
AGAAATCCCCTTAGGACCATTGGTAAGATTTAAAGGTCGATCTAAGTTATTCATGAAGATGCGAATAATTTCACCAAAACCCAAGGTAACAATCGCCAAATAATCTCCGCGCAATTGCATTGTTCCACCTCAAGGCGGGCTACCCGCCTTTCGGTTGAATGCGTTTTTTGTAACTCAGCGCATGAGGACGCGGTCAGGCCGGGTCAAACTAGGGCAAGTCGACCAAAAAATCACGTAGCCGATCGGCCCACCACCTTGCCTGCAAAGTGGTGCCGTGCCCGGCGGTTTCTGGTCCGCCCGTGATCAGGTGCGTTTGTAAATGAGGCAGGGTGGCCGAGGCGGTGGACAACAAGTTCAGGGCTGCAGGGTTGCGCTCGTCATCGGTGGCATTGATGGCCAGAATAGGGCACGTAATGCGGTGTAACTCGCCCGAGGGGTCATAGTCGCGGGTGGCCAAGAGCTGATAAACAAAGTCGTTCGCATCTAAAGTCGCCAATTGCTGACGGCGTTTGTCTATATAGGTATCGGCGGCTTCTCGCGTTGGTCCGCTGATTTGCAAGGCCGCATCCCCTCCGTTGCTCGCGAGGTTGTAGAAGAGGGCAGCCGTTTGCAGGCAGTTAGGGTCGTTTTGGACCATGTCAACGACCAGTCGGCGTAGCATCCAATTTCGCCCTGACATGGCGATGGGTGCACACGCAAGTGGTACCAGCGAATCCATGAAGTCAGGGTAGCGGATGCCCCACAACCATGTCAGCATCCCGCCCATAGAGTTACCAACGATGACCCTTACATGGTCAATACCCAGGCCCTCGGTAAGCAGGCGGTATTGCGCTGCCACCAGATCTTCTAGGTCGTAGCTTGGGAAATTCGGCCCCAAACCATCGGAGGGTTTTGATGAGTCGCCAGCACCAATGGCATCGGGCATGATGATCCAATGCGTTGCGGCATCCAGCGGTTGCCCCGATTTAAACAGGGGGTCGGCGAATGCAGCGTTCAGTAAGTTGACGCTGGAGGAGTTGGTGCCGTGGAGGACCAAAACTGGGGTACCACTCGGGTTGCCGAACGCCAGGTAGCCGATACGTAGTCCGTCTAGGCGTTCGCCCGTATGAAAAAGGAAATCAGGCGCTGTCCAGAATTGTTTTTGGATCTCACCGGCAGCGACGGGCATGAGCTAGACCTGATCGGGTTGGTTGTTTTTGGAAGGTATGCCTCAGTGTAAGTCAAGCCGGCTAGCGAAATCCCCGCATACGCAGGTGGCTTGTATATTTTTTGGAACTTTTTCTGGCTTCGCCTAAACTGATGCCCATGCGCTCTGTATCCCCTCGCCAGTTGCTGGTTGTTTTGCTTATGGTCTTCGGACTATTGGCGCAGCCTGCCATGGCGCGGACTATAACGATGCAGGCCTCGCCCGCGCCTGACGTACCGATGGCGATGACCCACGAGGCCTGCACTGACCATGACGCGGCAGACCAGACGCCGCAGCACGGCAGTTGCACGGCTTGCCTGGCCTGCACGGCATTACCGAATGCGGTGTCACTGAGCATGTCAGCCTTGTACGCACCAGCGCTGCTTGTTGCTTATTCGGTCAAGCCACTGACCGAGGTCACGCTTGACGGTCTTCTTAGGCCGCCACGGCGTCATAACGCCTAGCCGTTAGCCGACTCCGCCGCGATTGCGCCATGCGCGCCAATCGCGACGCTACCAGTTCTCCGACATAGTGCCGCCTGAAGCGGCAAAAATGCCATGAAAAAATGCTTTATCACCAGCTTGGTGTGGGCCGCCGCTGGTCTGGCGTACGCTCAAGCTGACCCCGTTACGTCTGCACCCGAGGCTCCTCCCATCAACGCGGCGTACACCTCCGCCTTCGAGGGCTATGTTCCGTGGGGTGACACGGCCATCGCGCCATGGGCGACCTCAAATGCCACCGTTGATGCACGAGGCGGTTGGCGCGCTTATGCCAAAGAGGCCGCCGATGCGCGTCGCCGAGAACGTGCCCTGAAAGCCACGGAGACACAAAAATGAGCATGCATCAGTCCCGTCCTCTCAAGCGAGCTGCGGCAATCGCGGTGGCGTTGTTCTTAGCAGGTTGCGCCAGCGTGACACCTACGCAGTCCATTCAAGCCGTCAATGGGGCGACCCAACCATTTGTCGGTGATGCAGTCGATTTACGCACCACAGATGTCGTCCGCCAAGACGCGCGTACCCGCGTTGACGCCTTGCTCGAAAAGCCCTTGTCTCAGGCGGATGCCGTCCGCGTCATGTTGCTGAACAGTCCAGCGTTTCAAACGCTGCTCGCACAGGGTGTGGCAGATACGGCTGCTGCAGCGCAGGGGGGGCGTATCTTGAATCCCAGCATCAGCATCGAGCGCATGACCAGCGTCGCCGATGCCGAGCTCACACGTGTTTTGTCCTTTGGTCTGCTTGATCTTTTGACGTTGCCGCAGCGACAGGAAATCGCGGCACATGCCGTCGATGCAAGCCAGCTGCAATTGGCGGCGGGTGTTGTACGGGCTGTTGCGCGAGTCAAGCAAGCGTGGGTTGAGGCCGTTGCCGCAGCCGCAGCTGAGGACTATGCCGCGCAAGTCATGCGCAGTGCCAACGCCAGTGCAACCCTCGCAGCACGTATGCAGCGCACGGGTAACCTGACCGTGCTGGAGCGGAGCTCTCAGCAGATGTATGCAGCAGATGCCGCAGTCAGCCTCGCGGCTGCCCGGCACCAGCGCCAGCGTACGCGCGAGGCACTGATTCGACTGCTGGGGTTGCGCCCTGATCAGCAGGCGAGCTTCACACTACCTAAGCGCTTGCCAGCGCTGCCCAAGGCGCCTCGTGCCGTGAATGACATCAATACCCAATTGGTCACCGCGCGGCTCGATGTGAAATTATCAGCCCTGGCGCTGAAGCACGCCGCAAAAGCCCAAGGGTTGGGAGATATCACGAGTTTCACTGATATCGAATGGGGTATCCGCCAATCCAAAACGACTGACCGAGCCGATGGCGCAGTGAGTCGTTCCAGTGGCAACGAGATCAGCATCAAGTTACCGCTGTTTGACTGGGGAGACCTGCAACGCAGTCGTTTGGCATCGCAAACCTTGGCTGCCATCAATGCATACGAGTCGGCTGTTTTGAATGCCAGCTCCGAGGTGCGTGAAGCTTATGCGGCTTATCGCACCACCTTTGATATAGCGAAGCACTACACCGAAGAAATTATTCCGTTGCGGCAACTCATGACGGAAGAAAACCAGTACCGCTACAACGGCATGATGATCGGAACACTGGAACTACTGGCCGATGCCCGTATGCAAGTCGGCGTGGTGCAAAGCGCGCTTAAAGCCAGCGAGCAGTTTTGGTTGGCCGAGGCCTCGCTGGCTGAAAGTCTCATCAGCAGCCCGTCAGGTGGCGTAGCCATCCAAGCGACTGGCGCTTCGCCAGCCAATGCGGGAGGTCACTAATGATGACCCCCAAACAACCTACAAGTGAGTCTCAGCCCATGTTAGAAGCACGACGTCGATTTTTACAATTTGCCGGTATCAGTGGTGGCGCGGTTGCTGCAGCAGCCGTGTCGCCCGTCGCCATGGCCGCATTACCGGAATTGGTGACCCAACAATCCCCAGATTCCATGCCGCCGCTGGTGCCCTCGACAGGACGCGATTACAACCCCGTTTTGACGATCAACGGGTGGACACTACCGTGGCGCATGCGTGAGGGTGTGAAGGAGTTCCACCTCGTGGCGGAACCGGTGGTGCGTGAAATGGCGCCCGGTTTCAAAGCCCATTTGTGGGGCTACAACGGGCAGTCGCC
>JALQVQ010000012.1 GCA_023260315.1 Burkholderiaceae bacterium | reverse complement strand
TTCGCAGCCTTCACTTTTATCGTAGGCGACTATCTGGCGCCGCTAACCAACAAGAATCAAACCCTCTTAAAGGTGCGCTTTGACGGTAGCGTGAGTGTCGGTCGCACCGGCGCATGGTTGAAGGCAACCAGTCCAGACGGTCAGAGGACATCGTCAGTCAACGTGAGTGCGATGAATGCCAAATTGGTTTTCGAAAACGTCACAATTTATGAATTCGACCAAACGGGCCGTTTACTTGAAACGTTGGTTGCGAAGACTGCTGTGGATACCGGGGAAGGCCATTGGCGGCTCAAGAATGGGCTGTCTACGGTTTATGAAAGTGCGACACCGACTATCCCAGGTTCCCGAGCGACACCGAACAACCGCATCGAAGAGCGCCGATTCGACACGCACCTGTGGCCAACAGAGATAACAACCAGCACCGTATCGGTCGCGCTACTCGACCCGTACAACCTCACCACGGTCGAGCTGTATCAGTATGTCTCACATCTCGACCAAAATCAGCAAAGTACCCAGCGGTATGAGGTGGAATTTTGGCGAAAACTTTTTTATCCGCTCGGTTGTTTGGTCATGGTGGTCTTGGCGCTACCGTTTGCATATCTTCATTTCCGATCTGAGGGCACGGCTGGTTACGTCTTTTTAGGGTTTCTGGTCGGAATCAGCTACTTCCTCCTCAACAGTATGTTTTCGTTTCTGGGCGTCCTCAGCACTTGGCAGCCGTGGCTGTCGGCGGCAGCCCCCAGTCTGATTTATTCTGCGGTCTCCCTCACCGCTTTTGCTTGGTTTGTTTTGCGACGGTAAAACGAACCCGAAATCAAAGAATTGCCTGACTCCATGCCTAAATCCAGTTTGATCTTATTTGCCCATGGCTCACGCGACCCGTTGTGGCGTGACCCGCTGGAGCGACTTGCCGCTGCCGTTCGTGCAGCGATGCCCGATCGTAATGTGGAATGTGCCTACCTGGAATTGTGCGCGCCCAGCCTGCCGGATGTGGTAATGAAAATGGCCGAGGATGGTGTACAGGAGATCAAAATTTTGCCTATGTTTTTTGGCGTTGGCGTGCACGCCCGTGAAGATCTGCCTCAACTGGTCGCTGAACTTTCGGCACAACACCCCAAAATACGATTAACGTGCGAACCTGCAGTGGGTGAGCATCCCGCCATGACTCAAGCGATCGTGACGATTGCAACCTCCGCATAACCTATGGGTCAGTTACAGGCACCAAAATGAACCTTCACCAGTTTAAATTTGTTCAAGAAGCGGTCCGCCGTAATCTCAACCTAACCGACACCGCCAAGGCACTGCACACCTCCCAACCCGGTGTTTCAAAAGCGATCATCGAGTTAGAGGATGAGCTGGGCGTCGAGATTTTCGCGCGACACGGAAAGCGAATTAAACGCATCACCGAGCCCGGCACCCATGTCCTGAAAAGCATTGACATCATTCTTCGGGAAATTCACAACCTCAAACGCATTGGTGAGCAGTTCTCTAACCAGGACTCCGGCACCTTGAGTATTGCCACAACACACACGCAAGCCCGCTACGTTTTACCGGAGCCTGTCGCCAAACTGCGCCAAGCTTACCCAAAGGTCAATATCAGCTTGCATCAAGGCTCACCCACACAGGTCGCCGAAATGCTACTTAACGACGCTGCCGATATCGGTATCGCAACAGAGTCGCTGACACAGTTCGAGGACCTCGTGAGCATGCCCTGCTATGAGTGGCAACACGTGTTGGTCATGCCCAAGGGTCACCCGCTAGCGGCACTGGAGCGCATCCGCTTAGAGGACTTGGTGCAGCACCCGCTGGTCACCTATCACCCGACCTTTACGGGTCGAAGTCGCATCGATGTAGCGTTCGGTAACCGGGGACTGAAACCCAACATTGTTCTCGATGCCATCGACTCCGACGTGATCAAAACGTATGTGGGGCTGGGTATGGGGGTCGGTATCGTCGCGCAGATGGCTGTCGACAAAGACGGCGTGCCAGTCAACGGCGTGGACTTCTTCAAGGAACTGGATTACTGGGGACAAGCGCGCAGTTCGCATGAATCAGGCAACTTGTATTCAGACGTTGCGGATCCGCAGAATATCGCCAAGGCGCAAGAAACCGCTGCTGCCGCTGGGCGCACGTGGAAACAGTATTTTACCGAGGGCGGCGTCGGCCCTGTAGCGAAGCGCGCAGGCGCAGATTTGTGGAACGAATGGACGCCATCAT
>JALQVQ010000307.1 GCA_023260315.1 Burkholderiaceae bacterium | reverse complement strand
GACAAAAGGCACCTTGGCCGTCAGGCGGTGGTTGTCTTTACACGCCTGAACCGCTTGGTCGACCAGCGTATGGGCGTCATAAGGACGCGGCTCACGCAACAAAGCCCCCGCGGTGGTCAGCCAAATGCCCAGTTCGGGGTCTGGCCTTTTGGCGACCAAATGGGCCGTCACCGCATGGGCCCACGCCCATTGGCGCAGCACATGAAAGCCCAAAGCCTGCACGCCGGCGCGCATAGCGCCCGGCGTTTTCGCCAGCACGGCGTCCGTGTTGCGACCATTGCTCACGGCTTGCGCCATCTGAGCGACCCAGGGAAATTGTTGCGAAAGACCAGCCGTCGTCATGAGGCCCTTAAAAAAATACCCCAGTCACGGTGACGCGACTGGGGTCGTTTTCACGCATCTGATTGCGCGAAGTGGCGATTACTCGGCTGCGTTATCGGCAGCTGATGCGTCGTCCACGACTTCGGTTGAGACCTCGTCGTCGGCACTCACGCCATGGCTGTCCGCCTCGGCAATCATGCGGCGCTCTTCGGCTTCAATCTTCTCTTTGGCCTTGCGTGCATCGTGGAACGCCAAGCCGGTACCGGCTGGAATCAATCGACCCACAATGACGTTTTCCTTCAGGCCACGCAACTCGTCGCGCTTGCCCATGATGGCAGCCTCGGTCAAGACGCGGGTGGTTTCCTGGAAAGAAGCCGCAGAGATGAAGCTGTCAGTTGACAACGACGCCTTGGTGATACCCAACAAGATGTTGCTGAACGTGGCTGGAATCTTGCCATCGGCGCGCAGGGCGTCGTTGGTGTTGTAGATTTCAGAGCGCTCAACCTGCTCACCACCGATATAGCCTGAATCACCTGGATTCTCGACCACCACACGGCGCAGCATCTGACGAACAATCACCTCAATGTGCTTGTCGTTGATCTTCACACCTTGCAGACGGTAAACGTCTTGAACCTCGTCAACGATGTAACGTGACAGCTCTTCGATACCCAACAAACGCAAGATGTCCTGTGGGTCGGCGGGGCCGTCCACAACCGTCTCGCCCTTGTTGACCACCTGGCCTTCGTGCACCACGATGTTCTTTTCTTTGGGTACCAAATCTTCCCAAACGCCGCCATCAGGATCGGTAATCTGCAGGCGAATCTTGCCCTTGGTTTCCTTACCAAATGACACGGTTCCGGTGATTTCGGCCAATGTCCCTTTGTCTTTTGGCGTCCGGGCTTCGAACAGCTCGGCAACGCGCGGCAAACCGCCGGTAATGTCTCGGGTCTTTTGACCTTCGACGGGTACCCGTGCCAGCACCTCGCCAGGGCCCACTTCTTGGCCGTCGCGAACTTGAATCAGCGCACCCACTTGGAAGCCAACGGCCACCGCGTGATCGGTTCCAGGGATCTTCACTTCTTCGCCATTGGCATCCAACAGCTTCACCGCGGGGCGGATCGACTTGGTTGAGCCGCGGCGCTTGGGGTCGATCACCACGAGTGATGACAAACCCGTCACATCGTCAACCTGCTTCGCAACGGTCAAACCTTCTTCGATGTTCTCGAACTTGGCGGTACCTGCGAATTCAGTGATGATGGGTCGTGTCAGCGGATCCCAGTTTGCCAATACCGTGCCGGGCTTCACCGCTTGGTCAGCCTTGATGGCCAAGACCGCACCGTAAGGCACCTTGTGGCGCTCACGCTCACGGCCATGCTCATCGGTGATGATGATCTCGCCTGAGCGG
>JALQVQ010000233.1 GCA_023260315.1 Burkholderiaceae bacterium | reverse complement strand
GAATAGCATCAATAGCGTGATTGAAGTTGTCAATTACTAATCCTGATTTCTTATCTGAATAAATATAATTGTTTAGTTCTTTTCCTATATTGATTGAATTGTGTTCTACTATTAATTTAAAGTCCTGCATTAAGGCAATACCAGCTGAAATACTACCAGCTCCTTTTTCAGTTGCCACAATATTACATCCTTTGCTTCTCTAACCGAGGTCGTGTTTATTGGCTCAAGGTTTGGGAGGTGCCATCGGGTTCGCGGAACTCACGTGGCCGCCCAATCGTCAACATGTTCCCGCTGCAAGAAGGCGAAAAAATCAATGTGGTGTTGCCACTCACAGGCGACAACCGGACCTTCCCAGAGAACCACTTTGTGTTCATGGCAACTCGTATGGGTACCGTTAAGAAAACGGCCCTGACGGAATTCTCGAACCCACGCAAGGCAGGCATCATTGCGGTCGATCTCGATGACAACGACTTCCTGATCGGTGCGGCACTGACAAAAGGGAAACACGATGTGATGTTGTTCTCTGATGGCGGCAAAGCGGTTCGCTTCGATGAAAACGACGTCCGCTCAATGGGACGCAACGCGCGAGGCGTGCGCGGCATGATGCTGGAAGAGGGGCAAAGCGTCATCGCCATGCTGGCCGCCCCGACTGACGTGCCGCCCGAAGACGCCGAGGGTCACCCTACCAGCGTCTTAACAGCCACCGAAAATGGCTACGGTAAGCGGACCCCGATTGAGGAGTACACACGCCACGGCCGTGGCACGAAGGGCATGATTGCCATCCAGCAGAGCGGGCGCAATGGCAAGGTTGTTGCTGCCGCGTTGGTGCATGCAGATGACGAGATCATGCTGATTACGGACACCGGTGTTCTGGTTCGCACACGCGTCTCGGAGATCCGCGAAATGGGCCGTGCAACACAAGGCGTCACGCTGATCGGCTTGGATGAAGGCAGCAAGCTGATTGGCATGCAACGCATCGCCGATCGGGATGCCGAACAGGTTGACGCCATCGACGAGGATGCTGCGCAATCACCTGATGCTGACGGCGATACCCCAACCGCGTAAGCGCCGCCCATGACCCGACCTTTTAATTTTTCAGCGGGGCCAGCGACGATCCCATTGGCGGTTTTGAACAAAGCCGGCGCCGAGATCGCGGACTGGCGAGGTACCGGCATGGGCGTGATGGAAATGAGCCATCGCGGCGCCTCTTTTGGCGAAATCTTAAACACAACGCTTGCCACTGTTCGTGAGGTGTTGGCCGTTCCTGCAGAATTTGAAATTTTGTTTATGCAGGGCGGTGGATTGGCCCAAAACGCCATCGTGCCAATGAACCTTTGTGGCGGCGCCCATCCAAAAGTCGATGTTGCCGTGACGGGAAGCTGGAGCCAGAAGTCCTACGCTGAGGCGAAACGCTACGCAGATGTGCAAATGGCTTTTGACGGTAAGCCCCATCAGTTCCATACCGTTGCCCCTGTTGCCGATTGGCAGCTCCGGGCCGATGCCACTTACGTCCATCTGTGCAGCAACGAGACGATACACGGCGTTGAGTTCCAATCATTGCCTGACTTGAAAGCGTTGGGCATTGACGCGCCATTGGTGATTGATTGCTCCAGCCACATCGCCTCTCGTGCTGTTGAGTGGGATAAAGTCGGCGTGGCATTCGCAGGCGCACAAAAGAACCTGGGGCCCGCTGGCGTCACGATGGTGTTTGTGCGCAGCGAGTTGCTCAACCAGGCCATGGCCATTTGCCCATCCGCGTTCAACTACCAGCTGGTGTCGAATAACACCTCGATGTACAACACGCCGCCGACCTACAGCATCTACATGATTGGTTTGGTTTTTGAGTGGCTACAGTCTCAGGGTGGCATTGCCGGCATTGAGGCGCAGAACATCGCCAAATCGACACGCCTATACGATGCCATCGACCGCTCCAGTCTTTACCGCAATGAGGTTGACCCGGCTTTTCGGTCACGCATGAACGTGCCATTTTTGCTGGCGGATGAAGCGCTCAACGAGCGCTTTTTGGCTGAGGCGAAAGCTGCCAACCTGCTGTCGCTGAAGGGGCACAAGTCCGTTGGCGGTATGCGCGCGAGCATCTACAACGCAATGCCCCTATCGGGCGTTGAGGCACTGGTGGACTTCATGCAAGACTTCGAGCGTCGCCAATAAAGAGAAACAAACGGATGAAAACACTTCAGGAATTGCGCGATGCCATCGACGCACTGGATACGCAAATTCTGAGCCTCTTGAACGCGCGCGCGCAGTGCGCCAACGAAGTGGGCGAGTTAAAAAAGCGAGAGGGCTCTGCGGTTTTTCGCCCTGATCGGGAAGCGCAGGTCATCAACAAACTCCAAACCCTCAACGACACCACGGCGGGGTTATTAAAGCCACACAGCATTGGTAACATCTGGCGCGAAGTCATGTCGGCTTGCCGTGCGCTCGAAGCACCGCAGCGCATTGCCTATTTGGGTCCTGCCGGAACCTTCAGCCAGCAGGCTGCCTTGTCATATTTCGGCACCAGCATCACCGAGATCGCCTGCCCATCCATCGACGAGGTGTTCCGATCCACCGCCTCCGGCACGGCTGACTTTGGCGTTATTCCAATTGAGAACTCCACCGAAGGCGTCATCGCACGGTCGCTTGATTTGTTGTTGCAATCACCCGTTCACATCATTGGTGAGCTCAGCTTATTGGTACGCCACCACCTGCTTCGGCAGGTCAATTCACGCGACGATATCAAGGTCGTCTTGGCCCATCCGCAAGCGCTGGCGCAATGCCAAGAGTGGTTGACCAAGCACCTGCCCCACGCCGAGCGTCGGGCGGTTTCGAGCAATGCCGAAGGGGCACGCTTAGCGGCCGAGAATCCGGAGTGGGCCGCCATCGCCAGCGAACGCGCAGGCTCAACATATGGCCTCCACAACGTGGCGCAAGCCATCCAAGACGACGCCCATAACCGCACTCGGTTTGCCGTCATCTGCCTGCCGACCACACTGGATGCGCCGACCGCGACGGGGCGCGACTGTACCAGCTTGGCCGTATCGGTCACCAATCGCCCAGGGGCCTTGCACGATCTGCTGGTCCCTCTCAAGCAGCATGGCGTCTCGATGACGCGGTTTGAATCGCGGCCCGCCCGACAAGGGCAATGGGAATATATTTTCTTCATTGACTTGGTGGGCCATCCATCCGAGTCCAACATGCACGCGGCGCTCGAGGACCTCAAGAAATTGTGTGCCTTCTACAAGGTACTGGGAACCTACCCCCAATCTGAGGCGTGACTGTGCACACTGAACCCTACGCCCTGCGGCGTCTGGCCATCATTGGTTGCGGCCTCATTGGCGGATCGTTTGGCTTGGCCATGCGAAAAGCCTTTCCAGACATCGCGGTGGTCGGCTATGGGCGATCGAACTCAAATTTAATGGCCGCACAGCAATGCGGTGCCATCACGCACATCGCAACGAGTCTCCCCGATGCGGTTACTGGGGCCGATGTGGTGCTGCTAAGCGTGCCTGTGGGTGCCGTGTTTGACACCCTATCCGCTATCGCACCCCACCTGAAGCCAGAGGCGCTGCTGATGGACGCCGGATCAACGAAGCAAGACATGGTTGCCGCCGCCGCCGCTGTTTTCAGTGATGCGGCGCCAAATGCCTTCAGTTTGGCGAACGTGGTGCCTGCTCACCCGATTGCTGGAAAAGAAAAAGCGGGTGTGACAAACGCCGAGGCCACCCTTTATAACGACCGACTGGTCATTTTGACGCCCACACCCCAAACAACCCGCAACGCAACCGCGGCTGCAGAGGCGGTTTGGCAAGCGACCGGTGCGCGTGTGATTCAAATGGATGCCCATCGCCATGACCGTGTGTTTGGCGCGGTGAGTCACTTGCCTCACCTGCTTGCCTTTGCCTACATGAACGGCGTCGACCCCACGGCGATCCCGATGGGCGGAACGGGCTTCCAGGACTAATCGCGCATTGCCGCAAGCGACCCGGTCGTTTGGCGAG
>JALQVQ010000161.1 GCA_023260315.1 Burkholderiaceae bacterium | reverse complement strand
TGGTGGCGCGTTTAGCCCAACATGCGGCGCACTTGTATGGCAGTGAAAAAGTGATGGTCATCAGTTTCCAAGATCAACGTGCTGGCGCTTGGAACCAAACGCAACTGCTGTGCGCGCAATCAGGCGTGGACTCATTTCGAGCGATTGCGCATCCCAATCGATGTCACGCCACGGTTGCCAAACGGCAATGACCAAAGCGCCATGCGCCTGCAGGTCAGCCAGCTTGAGCCAACTTGGTGTGTCATAGCCCATATCCCAGTGCGTGCTGATCACCTCAATGGCAACCGCCATCTCGCTGACCCATGCTTGCGCGCTGAGTGCATCTGCGGTGGCCGCCATCGCCGGGGTGACATCACAGTTCAAGCGAATCGCAATCTCCGCCTCAACACCATGCAAATGCAACGGCCAGTCGCCGGCAGCTGCTGGACTTCGCCAAATACCGGCGGGTACCAAGGCCGCGTGCGTGATGATCGCATCGCGCGCCGCGCCACCAGACTTCCAATGTCGCCCGACTTGTCCGTCGTGCCACCCCAGTCGCGCCGCGACGATCGCTTGAACGGCATAGGCATCCTCGGGCCCAACAAGCGCGTCAAGAAACCTTGATGTGTCGGCAGTTTGGTTGGTTTCTCGCGCTTTGAGAAGCGCCTCTGCAACCGCGTGAATGGCTGTGCTCATTTGTGTTTACCGCATCGGTACCCAATTGAAAAAATCATTGTGATTGAAAGACTAAGGCCTCACAAGCAGCCGCGCGACAAGATCTGCGACGCGCAGTCCCTCGTTGACACCGAGCGCCTTTGCGAGTGCATTGGCATGCGTCACAACCCCATTTTCGTGACCATCTGCGGCGTCACCAATGCGCGCCGACAGATGCGAATAGGTTGCACACGGCACACCGATACCTGCCAACAAATTCAAGGCGATGATCCCAGCGTCATCTTTACCGCCCCCTGCATCGTTATAAAAAACAATGAGCGGCTTGATGCCAACATCTAAAACAAACTTGGCTGCCGAAGCGCCTCCGTGTGATCCCGACACGACGACACGCCCCGCGGCCGCGCTGTCAATGCGCGCGATAGAGTCAAGCAAAACAAGATTTGTCGAACCAAAAACAGACATCGCCAGCCGATCAATATTAAAAAAACCTAGGGCTAATACTCGGTACAGAAAATAGAAACATCAGTATCCTCCGAATTCAAATTCAATATTTAGTCTTCTGAGGAAACCTGATTGGAACTGCTGCAGTTATTGGTGAGCGGTATCGCGCAAGGCTGTGTCTACGGTCTGATCGCATTGGGTTTCGTGTTGATTTACAAAGCCACCGAAACGGTCACATTCGCGCAAGGCGACCTGATGATGCTGGGTGCCTTTGGCGGCTTTATTGCGATGTCGGCGATGGGCCTACCGTTTTGGGCAGCAGCCATTGCGACCGTGTTTGTGATGACGCTCATCGGTATCGGGCTTGAACGCGTCGTTATCAGGCCGATACTGGGACAGCCGGCCTTCTCAATCATCATGCTCACAATCGGTGTCGCCTACGTGGTGCGCGGCGCGATCACGATGATCCCGGTCATCGGCACAGAGACACACCCACTCGACGCACCTTACGCCGGCAAAGTCATCGAAATCGCCGGCTTGGTCTTAGCGGCTGAACAGGTGGTCGTGATCCTCGTCACTGCCGCATTGAGCGGCGCCCTCACGCTGCTGTTTCGTTACAGCAAATTGGGTATCGCCATGCAAGCCTCCGCACAGAACCAGTTAGCGGCGTACTACATGGGGATCCCCGTGCGACGAATCAACGGCCTTATCTGGGGCCTCGCCGCAGCGGTCGCCACGGTGGCAGGCCTGCTGATCGCCCCCATTACGTTCGTGCATGCCAACATGGGTTTTATCGGCTTAAAGGCGTTCCCAGCGGCGGTTGTGGGCGGCTTCACCAGCTTACCCGGGGCGATTGTTGGCGGCCTAATCATTGGCGTCACAGAGTCAATCGCAGGCTTCTATCTTGAAGAGGGCTTTAAAGACATCGCCCCTTACGTCGTCGTGCTGCTGATGCTTGCCGTGCGGCCCAATGGCTTGTTTGGTGAACGCATGCGGAAGAAGGTTTGAGCGATGCGTTTCGTATTTAAGACCGACTACACCCAAGACATCAATCTCGCCAAACACAGTGGCCATGTATTTTGGTACGGCTTGTTGCTGGTGACGCTGGCGATCGGTCCGTGGATCATGGATGACTACTGGCTCGCGCAGTTAACCTTGGTTTTGATCTACAGCATCGTTGGCCTAGGCCTCATGCTATTGGCGGGCTTCACGGGACAGTTCTCGCTTGGCCATGCCGCCTTCCTTGGCGTGGGTGCCTATACACAGGCCGTCGCCATCAACGCCGGCCTGCCCCTGATCGTGGCCTTGGTTGGTGCAATGGCGCTGTCCGCCGTGATCGGCGTCATTGTTGCCATTCCCGCGCTCCGCGTGAGGGGTGTGTTCTTGGGGATGGCGACGTTGGCACTGGGCATCATCCTCGAGGAGGCCTTCGCTCGCTGGGAGAGCGTGACAGGCGGCAACGCCGGGTTGTTCGTCCAAAGCCCAACGCTGTTGGGTATCGAGTTGAGTGACTCGACGCCGTACTATTTTCTGTGTTTGGTCTTGACGATTGCCGTCACATTAGGGGTCGCCAATTTGCTGCGCTCACCCACTGGACGGGCGTTCGTGGCCATTCGCGATTCCGAAATTTCAGCTCAAAGCATGGGGATTCCCCTCGCCCGATACAAGACGCTGGCTTTCGCGATTTCTGCCGCACTGACGGGCTTGGGCGGCGCACTTTACGCACACAAAATTCAGTTTTTAACCCCTGAGCAGTTCGGCATCATTCAATCGATCGACCTGTTGTTGCTCATTGTCATTGGCGGATTGGGCTCGATCCATGGTGCCTTTTTAGGCGCGATTTTCCTGATCACGATGCCGCAAATCATCTCAAGCGCCAAAGACTACCTGCCCAGCAGTGTGGCAGACGCGCCGGGGTTATCGGCGTTGGTCTACGGCGCCGTTTTGGTGCTGTTTGTTTTGTTTGAACCCTTGGGCCTTTACGGCCGCTGGTTGAAGGTGCGTGCCTACATTCAGCTCTTCCCACTGTATCGCCGAGGGATGTTTGAGCGCCAAAAAAGCTTCCAAAAATCGGAGCGTTTGAAATGAGTGGCCGCGCTGATATCGACGACACCTTGCTGTTACAGGCACGCAACCTGAGCCTGAGCTTTGGCGGCGTTCTGGCGGTCAACGATGTGAGCTTTGACGTGCGCCGCGGAGAGGTGTTCACACTCATCGGCCCGAACGGCGCTGGCAAGACAACGGTGTTCAACATCATCAGCGGGATCTACCCGCCAAGCAAAGGAACGCTGCGCTACTACGGGAGCGGCCACGGGGTTTCACTCACCGACCTTGCACCGCATGACATCGCAGCCACGGGTATCGCACGTACCTTTCAAAACATTGAACTCTTTGAACACGCAAGCGTGCTGCAGAACCTGCTGATCGGACGGCACCGCCATCAAAAAAGTGGCTTCTGGCAACAGGTCTTTTTCACAAAGACCGTTCGAGAAGCCGAGATAACCGCGCGTCGTCATGTCGAATCAGTGATCGAACTCCTCGACCTTCAACACTATCGCGACACCATGGTGGCAGGCCTGCCCTACGGCATCCGGAAGGTCGTCGAACTGGCGCGGGCGCTCTGCGCTGAGCCCTCACTGTTGCTGCTCGATGAACCGTCCTCTGGACTGAACGTTGAAGAAACGGAGGACATGGCGTTCTGGATCACCGATATCAAAGAGGAGCTGGGCGTTACGGTGCTGATGGTCGAACACGATATGTCGCTCGTGTCGCGCGTCTCTGACCGCGTCTTCGCCATGAGTCAGGGGCAGGAACTGGCCAGCGGCACCCCGCGCGAGGTTCAAACGAACCCTGCTGTGATTGAGGCCTATCTCGGCACAGCCGACGATGTCACCAGCCTGCGTCGTCCCAACCCCTTGGGTGCCGCATGAACGCGATGCTCACACTCACAAACGTCGAGAGTACTTATGGGCCTGTGCGCGCGCTACGGGGTGTCACCCTTGCCGTTCCCGAGGGACAAATCGTGGCAGTGCTTGGTTCGAATGGCGCGGGTAAAACGACCATCCTTAAAACCATCTCAGGGATTCTTGACCCGCGCAAAGGGCATATCCACTTTGAGGGGCAAGAGATCACCGCCAAAGATGCCTCTTGGATTGTTCGGCAAGGACTGTGTCACGTCCCTGAGGGCCGTGAAGTTTTCCCACTGCTTTCGGTGCAAAACAACCTCTTGATGGGCGCTTATACACGCACCGATCGCGACGGCGTTGCGCGCGATATCGAGATGGTTTACG
>JALQVQ010000149.1 GCA_023260315.1 Burkholderiaceae bacterium | reverse complement strand
CACGAGGCACAGCGCGCGAGCGTGCCGTTGCCCGGTGGCCCTTTCAAGCCATTGCTGGCTGCGCTGCACAACATGCAACAACTCGGTGATGAACAGAAGGCGTCGCCCATCGCCCTGCGCACCGCCTTGGTGACAGCGCGGAGCGCCCCTGCACATGAGCGCGCCATCCGCACGCTGATGGATTGGCACATCGATATTGATGAGGCCATCTTCCTGGGCGGCTTGCCCAAGGGGGAGTTTTTGCGCGAGTTTGAGCCTGACTTCTTCTTCGACGACCAGACCGGTCATGTCGAATCCGCCGCAACGCATGTCCCCTCGGGACACGTTGCCAGCGGTACACGTAACAACTAGTTTGCCCTGAGGCTTTGCCCACTATGACTTCGTTATTGCAACGGTTTTTGCCACGTCCTGTGCAACAGGTTTACCAAACTGCGGCCGGGAAAATACGTTCTTTCGCCAGCTTCCTAAAACGCGCGGGCGCGTTGGCGGCGCCTTACTTCATGTCTGAGCGCAAGTGGTACGCGCGCGGCATGCTTGCCGCCATCGTCGCACTCAACCTGGCTGCGGTTTACATGCTGGTGCTGCTCAATGAGTGGAACCGCCTGTTTTACGACGCGCTCCAAAACCGCGATGCCGACGTGTTTTGGTATCAGCTGCAACGATTCATGGTGATTGCGTTCATCTTCATCGTGATCGCGGTGTATCGCTTCTACCTGACCCAGCTCCTAGAAATGCGTTGGCGTGAATGGATGACCCAAAGCTACGCCAAGCGGTGGCTGTCGGGCAACGCTTTTTATCGCCTTGAACTGTTGCGCTTTACCCAATTGGACGCGGGCACGACCGACAACCCAGACCAACGCATTCAGGAAGACCTGAACCTGTTCACGAGTTACTCGGTCAGCCTGACGATGGGGCTCTTGAACGCACTGGTCACGCTGTTCAGTTTCGTGGGGATTTTGTGGACGCTTTCGGGTGACTTTTCGTTTTACCTCTTCAGCGATGCCGTGACGATCCCCGGTTTCATGGTTTGGATGGCAATTTTGTATTGCTTGGTTGGCAGCGTGTTGGCGCATTACATCGGCCGTCCGCTGATCGCACTCAACTTCAAGCAGCAACGCGTTGAAGCCGACTACCGACACCAGCTCGTTCGTCTGCGCGAATACAGCGAATCGGTTGCCATGGACAAGGGCGAGCCCGTTGAGCGGGGCCGCTTGGACCGCCGGTTTGGTGCTGTTTTGAGCAACTACATCGCGCTCTTGCTGGCCAAAAAGCGGCTCACTTGGTTCACGGTGGGCTTTGGACAATTGGCCGTGGTGTTCCCCTTTGTGGTGGCGGCGCCGCGCTTCTTTAGCGGCGCCATCCAGCTGGGACAGCTGATGCAGATTTCTTCCGCCTTCGGTCGGGTTCAGGATTCGCTGAGTTGGTTTGTTGACAGTTACGACGCGTTGGCGAGCTGGCGTGCCACCACCGACCGTTTAACGCGCTTTGACGACGCCATGGCGCAGGTCTCAGAGACCAACCATGACCCGGCGCAATACCGTCTGCAAAGCCCCGAATCCAGCGCGCTACAAGCCACTGGCTTGCAGTTAACACTGCCCAACGGCCAGGTCATTGGTTCGCCCATCACACTGGATATTCAGCCGGGCGCATCGGTCTGTGTTCAAGGGCCATCCGGTAGCGGTAAGTCAACCTTGCTGCGCGCGATCGCGGGCATTTGGCCCTGGTGGCAAGGCCAACTCAGCCAACCAGAGGGCTTTGCTGACCGCGCGATGTTTTTGCCTCAGCGCCCCTACTTCCCAAGCGGCCCACTGCGCGAGGCCGTCGCTTACCCACAGGCCAGTGACGGACTGACGGATGCCCATCTGGCCCGCGCTTTGACCCGTGCTGGCTTGTCGCATTTAACCAATGATTTGGCGGCAGAGGCCAACTGGACGCAAAAGCTCTCGGGCGGCGAACAACAACGGTTAGCGATTGCGAGGGTGTTTTTGAAACAGCCGGCCTGGCTGTTCTTGGACGAGGCAACCAGCGCCCTTGACGAGCAAACTGAGGCCGTGGTCTACCAAACGTTGCTGGATGACATGGCTGCGCGCGGCGGCACCGTTATCTCGGTTGCACACCGCGCGAGTGTGGCGAAGTTGCATCGCGAAACGTGGCACATGCCGACAACTGGACAGGCTTAATGGTTTTCGCGTAAGCGAGCAATGCGCGCTTCAATTGGGGGGTGCGTGGCAAATAAACTGCCCAAGCCACCGGCGATGCCAAAAGCGGCCATGGTTTTGGGCAGCTCCCCCGCGTGCAATCCGCCCAAACGGGCGAGTGCGTTAATCATTGGCTGCTTGCGTCCCATCAGTTGAGTCGCCCCCGCATCGGCGCGAAACTCGCGCTGACGGCTGAACCACGACACGATGATGGCAGCGACGAAGCCCAAAACAATGTCCATCACGATGGTGGTGATGAAGTAGCCCATGCCGGGGCCAGAACTCTCGCTGTCGTTTCGGCGCAGCGCCGCATCCACGAGCGAGCCGATCACGCGGCTAATGAACACCACAAACGTGTTCATGACACCCTGAATCAGCGTCATGGTGACCATGTCGCCATTAGCGATGTGCGCCACTTCGTGCGCCAACACAGCCTCGACCTCTTCGCGGGTCATGCCGCGAAGCAAGCCTGTTGAAACCGCGACCAACGCGCTGTTCTTGAAAGCCCCTGTTGCAAACGCATTGGCATCACCCTCGTAGATCGCGACCTCCGGCGTGGCAATACCTGCGCGCTCGGCGAAGCCATGAACCGTCTGCAGCAACCATGCCTCGTCGGCATTGGCGGGTTGCGTGATGACCTTTGCACCCGTACTCCATTTGGCGATGGGCTTGCTCATCAGCAACGAGATGAAGGCACCACCAAAACCCATAATGAGTGAGAAGCCCAACAGCGCGCTGAGGTCAAGGCCGTTCGCCGTGAGGAAGCGGTTAAAGCCAAAAAGGCTTGCGGTCACCCCCAACACCACCATGATGGCGACGTTGGTGAGCACAAACAAAACAATCCGTTTCATGTCATCTATCTCCTGCTGACCGCCAAAGCGACACCGCCATGACTTTAATCAAATGGGTCAGCACGCGAATGATATGGTGGCGCCGGGCGCTTTTTTCAAGTTGTGGCGATATGGCTCACGCGGTGTGGGGCTTTTTGCCCCACCCTCAAGGGCCTAAAAATGCGGGTGTCCGCGTAGTAGCTGGCATCCATGTTGCCCACATCCCACCCCGGGGTACCCATCACCGGCAACGGTGTGAACGGTTTGCTCGCCAACGCCGTATCTTCGGTTAAGGCTGTTGCCCAGAGACGGTCGATTGTTGACAGTGGTTGGTCGACATCAACGCTCTGTTGAAAAGCGGGCGTCGGTAACCAGAGGTGCGCGGTGAGGTTTTTACGCGGGAACAAGAGCAATTGCTCAAGCAGCGCATGACCAAAAACCCACAGACGGGCTGCCGCCCATAACGGGCGCAAGGTGAACAGCGCAGTGACCCAGTCGCGCCGGGTGAGCGCCGCCCATATGGGATCGGGCGCAATCAGCAAACCGCCGTTTTCATCAAGTAATGTGAGCGCATCGCGGAACGCGCCGCGCGTCGCTTGGACACCATTCCTTGAGATGTCTTGCCACTGCAACGCGTTGAGGGCCGCTTTGGTTTGGGGCCAGTGCGCCCACATCAGTCCGTTGAAAAAATCGTGTGCGCCGCAACGGGTGGGCACCTGCTTGGTTTTGTAGATGAAAGCCTCGTAGGCGTCACCAGCGGGCAGCGTGTCTTGCGGAACGAACCCCACCGGCACAGCCAAGGCAGGTAACGCCGCATTCAGACTGCGCCAGACAGTCTCGCCCGCCAGCACGCCATACGACGCCTTTTGCCCAATCACATGGTAGGGCTGCCACCACGGTAAATCGGCCGTCAGTGCGGCCAATTGACGGGGCCATGGCATCAGGCCACAAACCCCTTGAAGCGCCATGCCAGGGGCTCGCCCCCGGCGAGTGGCTTGATGGTCGCGTCGCCAAAGGGCAAACTTTCAGGCGGCGTCCACGTCTCTCTCACCAGGCTGACCTGGCGCTGGTTGCGCGGGAGCCCATAAAAGTCTGCCCCATAGAAACTCGCGAAACCTTCAAGCTTGTCCAACGCGCCAGCCGCGTCAAACGCTTGCGCGTAGAGCTCCATGGCGCCATGCGCGGTGTAGCAACCCGCGCATCCACTGGCGTGTTCTTTGAGGTGCGCCGGATGCGGTGCGCTGTCGGTCCCCAAAAAGAATCGATTGCTGCCACTGGTCGCCGCTTTGACGAGGGCTTGGCGATGTTGTTCACGCTTCAAAACCGGCAGGCAGTAGTAATGGGGGCGAATGCCACCCGTGAAGATCGCGTTGCGGTTGTACAGCAAGTGATGCGCCGTGATGGTGGCAGCCGTTTGCGGGCCAGCGCTTTCGACATACTGTGCCGCTTCTTGGGTGGTGATGTGCTCAAACACGATTTTGAGCTCAGGAAAATCGCGGCGCAGCGGAATGAGTTGCTGCTCAATGAACACCGCCTCGCGGTCAAACAGGTCAATGTC
>JALQVQ010000124.1 GCA_023260315.1 Burkholderiaceae bacterium | reverse complement strand
GACGCTGTTGGGCTTTATTTTGGGCGTGTTGCTGATCATCCCGATCGGCGGCGCCGACATGCCAGTGGTGGTGTCGATGTTGAACAGCTACTCGGGCTGGGCGGCAGCAGGTATCGGTTTCTCCCTCAACAACAGCATGTTGATCATTGCCGGTAGTTTGGTCGGCAGTTCAGGGGCCATCCTCAGCTACATCATGTGTAAAGCGATGAACCGGTCCTTTTTCAGCGTTATTTTGGGCGGCTTCGGTGGTGAGGCGGGTGACGCCGCCGCTGGCAGCGCCGTGCAGCGCAATGTCAAGAGCGGCAGTGCCGACGATGCCGCCTTTATTTTGGGTAACGCTGAGACCGTCGTCATTGTGCCTGGTTACGGACTGGCCGTTGCTCGGGCCCAGCACGCGGTTAAGGAGTTGGCGCATAAGTTGACCGAGATGGGCGTTACGGTGAAGTACGCCATTCACCCGGTTGCCGGTCGGATGCCTGGCCACATGAACGTGCTTTTGGCCGAGGCCGAAGTGCCCTACGACCAGGTGTTTGAGATGGAAGACATCAACAGCGAATTTGGTCAGGCTGATGTGGCAATCATCTTGGGTGCAAACGACGTGGTTAACCCCGCGGCGCATACCAAAGGCAGCCCGATTTACGGCATGCCTATTCTTGAGGCTTACAAGGCCAAAACAGTGATTGTGAACAAACGATCAATGGCCGCAGGTTATGCCGGTCTCGACAACGAACTGTTCTACATGGACAAGACCATGATGGTTTTTGGCGATGCCAAAAAAGTCATTGAGGACATGACGAAAGCCATGGAGTAAGCGCTTAGCGCTCTCGTTTTCGGTTTAAAAAAGGGTGTCCATGGACACCCTTTTTTTTGCCGCTTTGACCAAGGGTTTCCCTCCTGTGCAGGGAGATTCCTGCTTCGGTATAGTTACGTCAGTTTTGTGTCAGATTGGGTGCAAGACGTCGAAAAAATATAAATGGAGAGATGAATGTTGTCAGAATCAAGCGCGCGTCCGTGGCTGTCAAAGTATCCTGACGGTGTGCCCGCCGACGTGGATACAAGTGCCTACGAATCGTTGGTGGACCTACTCGACAGTAATTTCGCCAAATACAGCGATCGCACGTGTGTGAGCTTTTTGGGAAAGGCCCTCACCTATCAAACCATTGATCAAGCCGCCGTTTCTTTGGGCGCCTATTTTCAGGGCCTTGGACTGGTAAAGGGCGACCGCGTGGCGCTCATGATGCCCAACACACCCCAGTACCCTGTAGCGGTTGCCGCGTTGATGCGTGCCGGTATGGTGGTTGTCAACGTGAATCCGCTCTATACCGCACGCGAGTTGGAGTTCCAGCTTAAGGATTCCGGTGCCAAAGCGATCGTCATTATCGAAAACTTTGCCGCCACGCTTGAGGCGTGCATTGCAAACACCGCGGTCAAGCATGTCGTGTTGACGTCGATGGGTGACATGTTGGGGGCCCTTAAAGGCGGCTTGGTCAACTACGTCGTCCGCAACGTCAAAAAGATGGTGCCTGAGTTCGACTTGCCCGGTGCCGTTCGTTTTAATGATGCCATTGCCCGCGGCAAGCGAGGCAAGTTAACCGTGCCTGATATCACGGGCGAGGATGTCGCTGTTTTGCAGTACACCGGGGGTACGACGGGGGTTTCAAAGGGTGCTGTGCTTTTGCACCGTAACCTCGTTGCCAACGTCATTCAGTCAGAGCAGTGGAATGCGCCTGCCATGCGTGGATTGCCACCGGACGAGCAGTTGTGTGCCATCTGTGCGTTGCCGCTGTATCACATCTTTGCGTTCACCGTGAACATGATGCTGACGATGCACATGGGCGGCACGACCGTGCTGATTCCCAATCCGCGTGACTTGCCGGCGGTACTCAAAGAGTTGACCAAGCACCGCTTCCACCTTTTTCCGGCAGTGAGTACCTTGTTCAACGGGTTGGCGAATCACCCTGACTTCAACACGGTTGACTGGAGCCATTTGCGCGTTTCGCTGGGCGGCGGTACCGCTGTGCAAAGCGGGGTTGCTAAGTTGTGGCTTGAGAAGACGGGCTGCCCGATTTGCGAGGGCTATGGCCTGTCCGAGACCTCGCCTTCCGCTTGCTGTAACCCAACGACAAGCCGCCAGTTCACCGGCACGATTGGTGTGCCAATCCCCGGCACCTACATGAAATGTTTGGATGACGATGGCAATGAGGTGCCAATCGGTCAGCCGGGCGAGATCGCGATCAAAGGCCCGCAGGTCATGGCTGGTTATTGGCAGCGTCCCGATGAAACGGCCAAGGTGATGACCGCAGACGGCTATTTCAAATCGGGTGACATCGGTATCCAGGATGAGAACGGTGAGTTCAAGATCGTTGACCGCAAGAAAGACATGATTTTGGTGTCCGGCTTCAATGTTTATCCCAATGAAATTGAAGACGTCGTGTCTCAACTCCCTGGTGTTTTAGAGTGTGCCTGCGTGGGCGAGCCCGATGACAAAACGGGTGAAGCGGTTAAGTTGGTGGTGGTGAAGAAGTCGTCTAATTTGACCGAAGAAGTCATCCGTGACCATTGCCGTGCCAACCTGACAGCGTATAAGCTGCCCAAGACGATTGAGTTCCGTCCCGAGTTGCCTAAGACGCCTGTGGGTAAAGTGTTGCGCCGCGAATTGCGCGGTTAAGTGAGGCCAGCCAGCGCCTTCGGGCGCTGGACGTTAGCCCAGCCAACCGCGCTTGCGGAAATAAAGCATCGGTATGATCGCCGAACAAGCCATCATGCCGAGCGCCATCGGATAGCCGTAGGCCCACTGCGTTTCGGGCATGAACCGGAAGTTCATACCGTAAAGGCTGGCAATCAGTGTTGGGGGCAACAAGGCGACGCTGGCCACCGAGAAGATCTTGATGATCTTGTTCTGGTTGATGTTGATAAAACCAACCGTAGCGTCCATCAAAAAGTTAATCTTATCGAACAAAAACGCCGTGTGCGAGTCGAGCGAGTCGAGGTCGCGCAGAATTTGTCGCGCGTCCTCAAACTGGTCGGCGTTGAGCATGCGAGCCCGCATCAAAAAGCTGACGGCCCGGCGGGTATCCATCACATTTCGGCGAATGCGGCCGGACATGTCCTCGTCTCGCGCAATGGCTGACAGCACCTTTCCCGCAGTTTCATCCGTCACATCGCCTGACAGGACGCTACGGCTCACGGTGTCCAGCTGGTCGTAAATTTCTTCCAGCGTGTCTGCCGAATACTCGGCGTCCGCATCGAAAAGTGCCAGCAGCACGTCTTTTGCATCCGTAATGAGTCCTGGCAGACGTCGCGCACGCATCCGCAGCAGACGGAAAACGGGCACGTCTTGGTCGTGGATAGAGAACAAAACGCCGCTGCCGGCATTCGCCGCGTTTTGGTTCAAGATGAACGCGACGCGCACGGAGCGCGGGTTTTCGTCGTCATAAATCAAGAAGTCACTGCGAATGTGCATTTCGCCGTTGTCTTCTTCGTAAAACCGCGCAGATTCCTCGATGTCGTCCGCCATCGCATCGTCGGGAATGCTGAGGTTGTAGGTCTGCTTGACCCACATTTTTTCCTCAGCGGTGGGCTCGTCAAGGTCAACCCAAATGGGTTTGAAGCGCTTCAGATCCTCGAGCGATTCGATTTCTTCTTGAAACAAGCGGCCATTGGCCAAAGTGAACACGTTGAGCATGGGGCACTTCCGGTTAGGGTGTCGGGGGCCACTGACGGCGAGGGTCAGTCAGGCTGAAAGGGTGGTCTGCGCTTTCAGCCCGAACATGCACTGGTGGCCTAGCGCGTACGGTGCGCGCTCACCAGGCGAATCTGAACTGAAAGCAAGCAACTGGGACTGGCTTCCAAGGAGAATCTCCGTTGTTGTTGAAGGCGACATTATCTCATCCACTCGCGCTGGTAACCAAGCCTGCCAGCGCTGTGTGTGGCAAACATGTCAATCGGGCGCCCAATGATCAGTTACAGTGGCGGCTTTACGCACAGGTGCCTATGTCCCACACCACCCTTACACCGCAGCGGGAGCGCTGGCTGCTGCTGACATTGGCGGGCATTCAGTTCACCTACATATTGGACTTCATGGTGATGATGCCGCTGGGGCCCCAGTTCACGCGGTTGTTCGATATCAGCGATGCCCAGTTCGGCGCCCTCGTCTCGGCCTACACCTTTTCCGCCGGTGCATCGGGCTTGGCCGCATCCGCCTACCTGGACCGCTTTGATCGAAAGCGTTTGTTGGTGGTGCTCTATACGCTTTTCGCACTGTCCACCATGGGGTGCGCGCTGGCCATGACTTACGGCCAGTTCTTCGTTGCACGGGTGGGCGCGGGTCTCTTTGGTGGCGTTTTGTCGGCGCTGATTCAAACGATCTTGGCTGACGTGGTGCCATTCGAGCGGCGTGGTCGAGCCATGGGTGTGGTGATGTCGTCCTTTTCGGTGTCCACCGTTGCCGGTGTGCCGTTGGGGTTGTACCTCGCTGCCGCATTTTCGTGGCATGCGCCTTTTTGGCTGGTGGTGGGTTTGTGTGGTGTCTTCGGCGCCATGGCTTATTGGACCGTGCCGCAATTGCGCGCCCACCTGGACCACCCCGACCGCCACTCGGTCTGGGGCGAGATTGTGGCCACCGTCCAAGAGCGAAATCACCAGTGGTCGTTCGCTTTCACGATGGTCAGCATCCTGACGGGTTTCATGATCATTCCCTACATCACGATTTATCTCGAGACCAACTTGGCTGTATCCAACCGAGATATCCCGCTGCTTTACTTGGCCGGCGGTGCGGCAACATTGGTGAGCGCGCGGTGGATTGGCGTGCTGTCTGACCGCCTGGGTAAGCGCTACATGTACGAGCGTCTCGCCGCGTTGGTGGGCATACCGCTGTTCACCCTGACCCTCATGCCACCCGCGCCTTTTTGGGTGTTGACCTTGGTTTATGTGCTGTTTTTCGTCATCGTGAGTGGCCGAATGATCCCCAGCATGGCCGTTGTGTCGGCCGCAGCCACCCCCAGGCGACGCGGTACATTCATGGCCATCTCAGGCGCCTTACAGTCGTTCGCGATGGGGCTGGCCGCGTTGGTTGGCGGTTTGATCATTGGCCGCTCAGCGGACGGCCAGGTGACCGGGTACTGGATCACGGCGCTGTTGGGCACCTTGGCAAGCTTTGCCTCGGTGTGGCTCATCCGGCGGATTCAAGTGCCGGAGGGTAAAGGGCCCATCAGCGCACCGAAAATAGATACCTAAGTATCCTTTTAGACCATTGCTGCGGTGCATGGTTGCCAAACCCTGATACGGGGTGCATAGTGGGGTTGAGTCGGTCAAACTCGCTTTGGGCGGGACCGCTCACCCCGCCCATTGTTTCGTCACCCTGAGCTGAGGAGGCTTAATTATGAACTTGACAATCAGCGGACATCACCTCGATGTGACCCCTGCTTTGCGGGCTTATGTCACCACCAAACTCGACCGGATTACGCGCCACTTTGACCAAGTCGTCGACGTCAAAGTTTTGCTGACGATTGATAATCTCAAAGAAAAAGACCTGCGTCAGCGCGCTGAATGCAATATTCATGTGAAAGGAAAGGACTTGTTTGCTGAGAGTGCCCACGCTGACTTGTACGCCGCTCTGGATGACTTGGCGGACAAAATGGACCGACAAGTGCTGCGCCACAAAGACAAGGCCCAGGCGCATAATCATCAACCTGCTAAGCGAATGATGTAGTCTTCGCGCCACTTTTTAGGCATAACGCCTAAAAAGTGGTAAAAATGGCGCACTGCAACAAGCCACCTTACTTTAGGTGGCTTTTTCTTGATGGCTTGGGCGCAATGCGGCACACTGTGCGGTCGTTGCGTTGCATCAGAGGAATTTCATGAATCGTTTGTCTGCAATATTGCCGCTTGAACAGGTCGCTGTTGGTCTTGATGCCTCAAGCAAAAAGCGTGCATTTGAAGAGGTGGGTTTGTTATTCGAAACCCGCCACGACCTGAACCGATCATTGGTTACTGACAGCCTTTTCGCGCGCGAGCGCCTGGGCTCCACCGGGTTAGGGCACGGGGTGGCAATTCCCCACGGACGTATCAAAGGGTTGAAGCAGCCCATGGCTGCGGTTTTTCAGCTCGCAGCGCCCATCGCATTTGACGCCCCTGACGAGCAGCCCGTCACCCTCCTGATCTGCCTTTTGGTCCCCGAAGCGGCGACCCAAAAGCACCTCGAAATCCTCAGCGAAATTGCAGAAATCCTCAGCGACAGCGAGCTGCGCGAGCGCATGAAAACCGCTGACACATCAGAAACCCTTCACCAGCTTGTTGCCAACTGGCAGTCGGCACACATTCCTGCCTAACGAACGGTAAAAACACATGCGCCCCACGGTCATCAGTGCGGATGTGTTGTTTGAGGCCCATCGGGCGCGTCTCAAGTTAGATTGGTTGGGCGGCCATGGTGCGTCTGAGCGGCGCTTCGATGAGCTCGCCATTCGCGCCGCCCGGTCCGGCGCTGACCTTGTCGGTTACCTGAACTACATCCACCCCTACCGTGTACAGGTCTTGGGTGAGCGAGAGGTGGCTTACCTTGCCCGAGGTGAGGGCGCTGATTGCGCGCGCCGCGTCGCGCGCATCGTCACCCTGGAGCCCCCT
>JALQVQ010000122.1 GCA_023260315.1 Burkholderiaceae bacterium | reverse complement strand
ACCCTTCGTCCCTCGCCACTTCCGCGCGCCAGACACGCCACTGATCGATAACCTGATCACCAGCGCACGCCGTTATCCCGACAAGACCGCTCTCGTTTTTCTGCAACGAGAAATCAGCTACGCGCAACTGCTGCACCAAGTTGAGCGCATGGCCGCCTTCCTGCAACAACGGGGCGTTAAACGCGGCGACCGCGTGTTGCTCATGATGCAAAACGCGCCGCAATTGGTGGTTGCGCACCTCGGCATATTGCGCGCTGATGCCGTTGTGGTGCCCGTCAACCCAATGAACCGCTCGCACGAACTGGTCCACACCATCACCGACGCGCGGGCACAAGTGGCCATCGTCGCCGATGACTTGGCGCCAGACCTGGCCAGCGCGAATGCGCAGCTGCCGCCAGGCGACGCCCTGACCCATGTTATTTTGGCGCGATATGCCGATGCACTAACCGGTCCTGACGATCCCACAATGCCGACCCCTGATGCTTGGCAGACGTGGTTTAGCCAGCCGGCGCCAAGCGTTGACTGGGGTCACGCCTGCGCACATGTGTGGTCGGATGTCATGGCGTGTGGCGATGCGCCGCGACCGATCGAAAATGGCCCCAACGATCTGGCAATCTTGCCCTATACCAGTGGCACCACCGGTGCCCCAAAGGGTTGCATGCACCCGCAGCGCACGGTCATGTACAACGCGCACGCGATGAATCTATGGAAGCACTTCTGCTCCGAGAGCATCAGCCTGGTGGCCGTGCCGATGTTCCACATCACTGGACTCGTGATCGGGCTCCACAGCACCATCGCCGCCGGAGCGACCATGGTCATCCTGCCCCGCTGGGACCGCGATTACGGGGGGAAAGCCATTAGCCGCTGGGGCGTTACGCACTGGATCAATATCCCAACCATGGTCATCGATTTGTTGGCCAGTGCGCAAGCCGATCGATACGATCTCTCCAGCCTGGTCTTCATCGGCGGCGGCGGCGCGGCGATGCCGCAGCCGATCGCCCAACGCCTGTGGGACCTCTACCAACTCCGTTACTGTGAGGCCTATGGTCTCACCGAAACCTGTGGGCCATCCCACAGCAACCCATCGCATGCGACCCAACAACAGTGCCTTGGTATCCCATACATGGACGCCAACGCCATCGTCGTTGACCCTGAAACGTTGCGCCCCCTCCCGGTCGACGAACCCGGCGAAATTTTGATTGAAGGGCCCATGGTATTTGATGGTTACTGGGGACGGCCCGAGGCCACGCAAGCGGCATTCGTGACCGTCGACGGCGTTCGTTATTTCCGCACAGGAGATCTGGGCCGGGTTGACGCGAATGGCTATTTTTTTATGACGGACCGCCTGAAGCGCATGATCAACGTCAGCGGCTACAAGGTATGGCCCGCAGAAGTTGAAGCCATGCTGTTCCGACATCCGGCGATTGCGGAGGCCTGCGTCATCAGTGTTCCCGATGCCTACAGCGGCGAAAGTGTGCAAGCGGTCATCGTTTTACGCGAAGGGCACCGCCTGACAGAGGCTGAGCTCATTGCGTGGGCCCGTCAGGAGATGGCCGTTTACAAAGCACCGCGATCGGTCAACTTCGTTGAGCGCATTCCCAAAAGCGGCAGTGGGAAGGTGATGTGGCGCGCCATGCAAGAGGCTGCATGGCAGAAAAAGGCGGACTCAAGTCAGTGACCTCACCCGATTCTTAATGCCCGCTTAATGTCAGCGAGACAAGATACGCATCACGTATCAACACCTCGCAAAGATGGCAAACAAACTTAAACACACCATCCACCTAACGGCCCTCGTGGCGATATTCGCGGTGATGCCCGCTTTAGCCGGTGACACAACGCCGGCAGCGCAGCTCGCTCAATGGGAGACGACCGCGGGTCAGCGGGGTGACCCAACGCGCGGGCAAACATTTTTTACCCAAAAGCACGGCAAAGCCTGGTCGTGCGCCAGTTGCCACGGCGCCCCGCCATCAAAAACAGGGGAGCACGCCGACACCGGTAAGCGCATCAAACCATTGGCGCCCGCTTACAACGACACCGCCTTTACAAAGCTTGCGAAGACCGAGAAGTGGTTTCGTCGCAACTGTCAGGACGTGGTCGGGCGTGAATGCAACGCGGCGGAAAAAGCCGACGTGTTGAGCTACCTCATTGGCGTTAAGTAAGGTCTGATATGTCACATCAAAAAACAAACGGGTCACTTGCTGGGTCCTTACTTTGCGTCGCGGCGATTTACCTCGGGGCCACCGCATTTGCCATGGCCGATGAGGACCACGGTCGACGGGCTGCACAGGTGATCAATAACCCGCTTTACCAGCAAGAGTGTGCGGCATGCCACACCGCTTACCCGCCGGGTATGTTGCCCGCTGCATCTTGGGGCCGCATCATGCGCAACCTTGACCAGCACTTCGGTCGCGACGCGTCGCTCGAACCCGAAGCCGTTGCCGCGCTCAGTCAATACTTGGCTCAGAATGCGGGGACATCCAGGCGTGTTCAAACAGCGCCACCTGAGGATCGCATCACGCGGTCTGATTGGTTCATTCGTGAACATCGCGAAATCTCCCCGAGTACCTGGCTCCGCGCCGGCATCAAGACGGCGGCAAACTGCGCCGCGTGTCACACCACGGCTGACAAGGGAAACTTCGATGAGGACTTTGTACGGATACCCAAGCGATGAAATCGATTTTTCTCACGTTTTCTCGCCCGTCACCGAGCCGTCGCGTAAAAGACGCACCAACGCGGATAACCCACTGGTTGATGGCGATTTGCTTTTTTGTGGCCTACATCACATCAGAGGGTGAGACCTTTCGGTTGCTGCACGTCACGATGGGATACACCCTGTTCGGCCTCGTGGTTTTCCGCCTGATCTACGGCATCGTTGGACCGCGCCAGGCGCGCATCGCCGCCCTTTGGCGCAAGGCCATTGGATTAAAACAGTGGTGTGTTTTGGCATGGACTCAGCTGAGCCGGGTGACGACACCGGCGACCATCCAGTGGCATCAGGGCCGCCTCATGCTGACCCCAGCGCTCACGGTGCTGATACTGGCATTGACTGCCCCAATCACCTTGAGCGGTTACCTGACCTTCAATGCGTTTGGCGGCGATTTAGCCGAGGACTTTCTCATATCCGTGCACGAGCTCTTTGGTAACGCCCTGCTCTTCACCGTTCTGACCCACTTGGGCTGGCTCGTGCTGTCCAGTCTCATAACGCGCCACAATGAAGTCGCGCCGATGTGGCACGGCGTTATGCCAGGAGCGGGGCCTGACGTTGCCAAACACAACCATCTCTGGCTGGCCATCGCCGTCGTGCTCGGTGTGGTGGGCTACATCACGTGGGAGTGGTCTGTATCCCCCCACGGACTCATTCGGTTGTTGTGAGAACGCAAGCCTTTCGGTGTGATTCACTAGGGTGCGCTCTTGAGCAACCGACGTTGCGCCAAATAGCCCAGCGAGGACAGCAGCAACATGAGCCACCCCAGGTTCAGCGCCCCATTGAGCGGGACCAAACCCACCACATAACCGCCTAAGGCACCCATCAGCTGTTGGCTAACACCCGCCACCGCCGCAGCGGTGCCCGCCAGCGCTGGTATCAACCCAACCGTGCCGGTTAGGGCTGGCGGGACCAACAAACCATGACCGAGGCCGAGCAAGATGAGTGGCAGCACCAAGGCCAAAGGTGAGGCCAGTGGCGAGAGCGCGAGCGCCACCACGAGGACCATACCGGTTAGGGTTAATTTTTGCCCCCAATCCATCATCCGACGGTTGCCGAATCGCCGAATCACGCGCGAGGTGAAGAAACTCCCCGCGATATATGACATCGGAATGACCATGATGAAGAAGCCGATGCCATCAGGACCCACGCCATAACTACCGAGTACGATGGGCGCGCCGCCCAAAAACGTATAAAACGTTGCCGTCGCCATTGCCAAGATGGCGACATACAACAAGAAAGATGGCGCGCGAAACAAGGTGACATAGGCGTCAACCATGTTCCGTCCCCAATGCGGCTGCACCGTCGTCACAGGCACATGAACGGGCAACACACGCCATGCGGCAATGAGTAGACCAATCGCCACAATCGTGACCAAAATAAAGTTCGCACGCCAGCCAAAATGCACATGCATTTGCCCCCCGATGATGGTGGCGAATGGCGGACACAAACCCATCGCCATACCCACATAAGCCATAACGCGCGTGCGATCCGGGCCATCAAACAAATCTTGCACCATGGCGCGCCCGACCACCATGCCAGCCGCCGATCCGGCACCCTGCAACACACGCGCCCAAGTCAGCCAGACCAAGTCCGGGGCGACCGCCGCAACAAACGAGCCGATCATGGCAATCGATAAGCCCGCCAACAACACCTTGCGCCGGCCCACTCGATCTGACAAGGGGCCATAAAACAGTTGCAGTGTGCCGTAGGTCAAGATGTAACCACTGAACGTGAGTTGCACGGCCGGTTGGGAGACGTCAAAAATATCGCCCCACGCCTGCATCGAGGGCAAACATATGGTCATCGCCAACAACCCAAACGCCAACTGCCCCAGCAACACCGCGACAAGGCGGCCACTGGGTTGATTTTTTTCAATTTGCATGGGCCCTAATGTACCCCTTCGGTCTGGCAATTGATGCGGGCAATTGTGGTTAACATCGGATGGATGAGCCAAAGCCTTTTCTACCTGATTCTTTTGGTCGCAGTGAGCGGTTTTTTTTCGATTGCGGAGATCTCGCTGGCCGCGTCCAACCGCCTGCGACTCGCTCAGTTGGCTGAGAATGGCGACGCCAAGGCCAAGCGTGTCTTGAAGCTACACGAGCAACCCGCACGCTACTTCACAGTGGTTCAAATCGGCCTGAATTCAGTGGCGATTTTGGGTGGTGTTTTAGGCGAAGGCTATTTGTCGCCCTACGCCCTCGCGCTGTTCAGCGACGTACTCAGTGCCGATCGGGCGCAAACGGCCAGTTTCCTCACCTCGTTCGTGCTGGTGACATCGGTTTTCATCGTCTTTGCCGACTTATTCCCACGTCGCCTTGGCATGGTCAACCCCGAACGGATCGCGCTGATGGTGGTTACGCCCATGCAGTTTTTTATCTCCGCTTTCAGCCCCATCATTTGGGTCTTTAGCAACGCGACGGATGCGATATTTAACCTGCTCAACTTACCCAAAACGCGGATCGAGCAGATCACCTCAGAGGATATTCTGGCCATGACCAAAGCTGGCGGTAAGGCTGGCATCCTGGCTCACGGCGAGCAACAGGTGATCGAGACTATTTTTGACCTGA
>JALQVQ010000099.1 GCA_023260315.1 Burkholderiaceae bacterium | reverse complement strand
CGAAACGCACGTATGCATGAATATCGAGGGTCCCCGACTTGTACTGCTCGTAAAAAGCGGTGTTTGCTTGCGCAAACGTCTCTGGGTCACGCCACCCAATTTTCACCGAGAACTGACCCCAAGCGTGGTCTGAATCGAGAGGCAGTAGCGTGTGATCGAGGTCAAACAACGCCAAATTCAACATAGCTAACTTTCTGTGGCGAGCGCCGCTCAAAGCCTACTCGTCCTCGAGCATGGCCTTGATGAGAGGCACCGTCACGCTGCGTTGCGTTCGCAACGCGTATTGATCCAAATGGGCGAGCAAAAGCATGAGGCTGCTGAGGTCACGCGAAAAGCGGCGCAGCATGAAGTCAATGACGTCATCACTCAAGAGCACACCGCGATCGTCAGCCGCCCGCCGTAAAACGGCGCGTCGCTGGTTTTCATCCAGCGCGTGTAATTGGAACACATGTCCCCACCCCAAACGGCTGCGCAAGTCATCACGGAGCTTTAAATCAGCCGGCGGGGTCATCCCAGACGAAAACACCCCGCGGGTACGGCCATCAGCTGGGTTCAGCGCATTCACGAACCAATTGAAAGCGACTGCCTGCTGAGGGGCGGTGTAGAGGTGGCAGTCATCCAAAATGATGATGTCAGCTCGCTCGTCAAAATCAGGCTCATCGAACCGGCTCGCGTCAAACCAAGCGACCCGTAACCCGTTGTCCTGTGCCGCCAGGCGAACGCCATTCAGGAGGTGTGTTTTCCCGCTGCCTGAGTCACCCCACAGGTAGGTGGGCACCGGGTTGGGTCGGTCACCCCGCGTCCATAGTTGCAGATGCCGGAAGGCGGGTTCGTTGCCACTCGCCTCGAAATTGTCCAGACTTGGCTGGGGGGCCAAACCAATGTCAAGCGCCATCTGCCTCATCACTGCGCGTCTTCCTTTTGCTTCAGATAGAAGGCGCTGGCTTGGTAAGCGCCGCGCAAGCGCCGCACCGCCACCACCAAAACAGCCGATGCCGGCAACGCAATCAGAACACCCACAAATCCCAGCAGTTGGGCGAACGCCATCAATGCAAAAATGACGGCGATGGGACTGAGGCCAATGCGCTCCCCCAGTAATTTAGGTGTGAGCCAGAAGCCCTCGATGACCTGTCCAGCGACGAAAACGCCCAAAACAGCCAAGATACCGACTGCCGACTGGAACTCGAGCGCCGCCGCAAGCAACCCCATCACAAGCCCAAAACCAAAGCCCAGGTAAGGAACAAAGACAAAGAAACCGGTAAAGAAACCAATCGGAAACGCCAAGTCAAGGCCCAGGGCTGCCAACGCCGTGACGTAGAAGACGATAAGCACCAGCATCACCAGCAATTGACCACGGAGGTAGTGGCCCAAAACGCCATTGACATCGTTAACAAACGCATGGGTCACATCCGTCCAACGGCGTGGTACCAAGGCGAACAGACGGCTGACCAGACGGGGGTAATCCAGCAACAGATAAAACGCGACGATGGGCATCAAAACACCGTGACCCAAAATCGCTAAAAACGAGCTACCGCCCATGCGCAGCGAGTCCAATAACGCACGCAGCAGGTCGGTGTCATGGTTGCTCAAAACTTGGTAGAGGGTTTGCCTGATTTGTGCAACATCGACCTGCAAGTTCAGACCCCATTTGGTCAACAGTGGCTGGGTCCATGTATTGAGATGGCTGAGCAACGCTGGGATTTGATCGCGTATCAGCGGAATCTGCTTGGTAACGACTGGCACAACCAACACCAGCAAGGCGAGCGCCACCAGCATGACAAGCCCCATTGCGAGTGCCGCACCCAACCACCGTGGCAGGCGATAACGCGCCAAACGATCAACCAATGGGGATAAGGCATAGGCCAATAAAGCCGCAAAAATGAATGGGGTCAGAACGGGCGCCAAGCTCAATAGCAGCCAGCCCGTCACGGCAACAGCGGCGAGGACGGTTAAGACTTGGTTGAACTTGCTTTGAATCTGCATACAGTTGGGCTCCCGCGCCTCATACAATAGTTGGCTCGTATCGGGCAAGCGCTGTGAGGCGGCAATGCCCCGATTCTATAGACGCACAGCCCCACAAGCTAACCACCACGAAATACCATGAGCCAAACACCCTTGACCTACAAATCCGCAGGTGTTGATATTGAAGCAGGCGACGCATTGGTCGAGCGCATCAAACCGCTCGCGAAGAAGACCATGCGCGCGGGCGTCATGGCTGGCATCGGCGGCTTCGGTGCAATGTTTGAAGTACCGAAGCACTACAAAGAACCTGTCTTGGTGAGCGGTACCGATGGTGTGGGTACCAAACTCAAGCTCGCGTTTGAATGGCAAATGCACGATACCGTTGGCATTGACTTGGTGGGCATGAGCGTCAACGATATTTTGGTGCAGGGTGCTGAGCCTCTCTTCTTTTTGGATTACTTTGCCTGCGGCAAATTGGATGTGGAGACGGCGGCCACCGTTGTCAAGGGCATTGCCGAGGGCTGCGAGGCCAGTGGCTGTGCGCTGATTGGTGGCGAAACCGCAGAAATGCCCGGTATGTACCCAGACGGCGAATACGATCTGGCGGGCTTCGCCGTCGGCGTCGTTGAAAAGTCAAAAATCCTCAGCGGTGAAAATGTTCAGGCGGGGGACGTGGTGATTGGTCTTGCCTCCAATGGTGTCCACTCAAATGGCTTTTCCTTGGTGCGTCAGTGCATCAAACGCGCGGGTGACCAATGCCCCACCACCCTCGATGGCCAGCCATTTAAAACCGCGCTAATGGCGCCCACTCGCTTGTATGTGAAATCGGTATTGGCGGCCCTCAAAACCCATCCGATCAAGGCGCTGGCACACATCACCGGTGGCGGTCTGACCGAGAACATTCCCCGCGTATTACCCGCCGGACTGGGCGTTAATTTGCAACGCTCAGCGTGGCCACAAACGGAGCTCTTCGCCTGGTTACAGCAAACGGCGGGAATCGATGAGGTTGAAATGAACCGCACCTTTAACAACGGTATTGGCATGGTCGCCATCGTTCCACGTGATGCCGCCCAGGCCGTTCAAGACGCCTTCAATGCGATGGGCGAGACGGCTTATCGCATCGGTGAAGTGGTCAGCACCGACCGCTCCGCTGCAGTCGTGGTTGAGGTCTAAATCAACTGACTCAGCGCGGCGCTCACCTGCGCGCGGTCGGGCGCATCCTGCACGTGCTGTAGGTAGCCCTCAAGGTCGCGAGCCGCGGTGCGCTTATCACCTAAGCGGGCCGCGCACAGCCCACGATCTCGGCGTAACGCCCAGGCATCGGGCCGCAAAATAACCAATCGCTCATGGATCGGTAACTCGCGCATGGCGTCATCGTGCGAGCGATGAATCTCCCGTAGGTTTAACAACATCCGGAAAAGAATATCCCCGGCGCTGGCAGGCTGCAAAAACAGATCCAGCGGCGCCTCCTCGTCTGGTGGCAAACCGTGGGCTCGTTTAAAAGGGTGTAAACGCTCCGAGACATCTTCGCGGCTCAGGCTTTCACCCGTGAACGGATCCAGAATCACCTGCCCCTCGGACAAACTAACCTTGCATAGAAAGTGACCCGGAAAAGACACCCCATGCGCGGTTAAGTCAAGGCTTTCGGCCAACTCGAGCCAAACGATCGCCAAGGAAATAGGAATGCCCATGCGCGTCGACAGCACCAGGTGGATATAGCTGTTATCGGGGTCGTAGTAGTTGTTCAGGTTGCCGCGAAAGGCCAAATCTTTGAAGAAAAAGTGGTTCAACGCGCGAACTCGCGCCATGGGCGACGCATCGGCCGGCAAGCGCCGATGTAACCGCCCGATCAACTGATCCATCGCATTGGGAACCGCTTGGTTGGACAGGTCGGGGTACTCGTCATGAGCCAAGCTCGCAGCGGCCTCCAGCAGCGGAATGTCCGTTGGATCGGCAACCAACATCGCGAAATACTCCAATGTGGAGGACGGTTTGGGTGTCCACATGCTAGCGCTCCTTTTTTGCTGGGGGCACGGCATCCAGCGCCGATACCACCGCTGTGCGTTGCATCAGCTCACGCAGGGGGAACCCCATCACAGCAAGCGACCCAAGATAAACCAAAGCACCCACAAAGCACAAGCCCGCCAGCGCCCCAAGGCGCAGCAACCAGTCCACCTCAGGCGCAGACCAATTGAACGCCTGTGCACCCCACGCCAACCATCCACCCAATCCCGCACTGGCAATCGAAACCCGTATCAGCAGCGCCGCCCAGCCCTCGCCGTGCCGGAGGACCTGTCGGCGGCGTAAACCACGCCACAACCATGTGGCGTTGATCATGGCGCCCAAGCCAATGGCCAATGCCAATCCAGCATGCGCGAGGTGAGGGACAAAAATAAGATTTAACAACTGTGTGATGACCAAAACAACCACAGCGATCTTGACCGGGGTTTTTGTGTCCTGATTGGCGTAGTACCCAGGCGCCAAAATCTTAATCGCGACCAAACCGACCAGCCCGACGCCGTAACCCGCCAGTGCGATGCTGGTCTGCTGAACGTCCGCTGCGGTGAACCGACCGTAGTTGTAAAGCGTCGCGACCAGTGGCTCCGCGATGATTAACAGCGCCACGGCACACGGCACGGCTAGCACAACCACCAAACGCAAGCCCCAATTGAGCAACGCGCTGTAGGCATCCAAGTCACCCTGCGCCTTGGCGCTAGAGAGTTGGGGCAACAGAACGACCCCCAACGCCACCCCCAAAAGGGCCGTCGGGAATTCCATCAGGCGATCGGCATACGTTAACCAACTGACGCTGCCGGGCGTCAAGTACGAGGCGATTTGGGTATTTATCAGCAAGGATATCTGTGCCACGCTCACACCAAACAACGCGGGCGCCATGAGCTTGAGGACACGGCGTGTGCCCGGGTCATACCAAGCCTCACGGAATGCTGCCAAGTTGAGACCAATGTTCGGAAAGATACCCAAGCGGCGCAGGGCGGGGATCTGAATGCCCAGTTGAAGCATACCTCCCACCATCACACCAGCGGCAAGGGCATAAATCGGCTCAATTCCGTGCCTCGCGAGCCATGGGGCCCCGAGAGCGGCGGCCACGATCATGGAGAAGTTTAACAAAACGGGGGTTGCCGCCGGAATCAGGAAACGCTTCCATGTATTTAGGATACCCGCAGCCAGGGCCACCAACGACATAAAACCGATGTACGGAAACATCCAACGCGTCAACAAGACCGCCGTGTCATAACCTGCGGGGGTCTGTTTCAAGCCACTGGCGATCAGCCAAACCAACCAAGGCGCACCGACCACGCCCAGCAAACATGTCACGAGCAGGGCCCACACCAGCACAGTGGCGATCCGGCTGACCAAAACACGCGTCGCTTCGATGCCCTCGGTTTCCCTGGTCGCGGCGAGAACGGGCACAAAAGCCTGGCTAAACGCCCCTTCTGCGAACAGGCGGCGGAGCAAATTGGGTAAGCGGAAAGCCACATTGAATGCGTCTGTCGTTGCGCTCGCCCCGAAAAAAGCCGCCACCAATAACTCGCGCACCAGCCCCGTGATGCGGGAGGCCAAAGTCATGAGTGATATGAGGGAGGCGGCTTTGAATAAGTTCACACCCGCAGTTTACCGATTAGGAACGAGGGCCTCGGGCAGAAGCCCCTTGTTTTTATTCTTTATTTGGGTTTGCGCGCACCGATTGCCTCTTCCCTTCGCGCCGTGAGAGATCCACAGCGCGGCAAAGCCTGAAATGGCGGTGACGATGCTGAACGATATGTTCGAGCTAACGCCCATGCTTTTTGTGACTGCCGCAACGATGAGGATCAGAGCAGCGCCTGCCAACCCTTTGTAGATATTTTTCATCAGTCAGGCTTCCTTT
>JALQVQ010000054.1 GCA_023260315.1 Burkholderiaceae bacterium | reverse complement strand
TATAGCCCTACTGAACCATTTCAGAGGAACCTATATTGGGTAAAAATCAGACCGTAACTTGCGTTGCGTTCCAATCAAAAATAAGGGTTGCGCGCTCACGCGTCGACTCAATCAAACGGGCATTGGGCTCGTCGGTTTGCTTTATCCATTGCAGTGCGTGGGCGTGCGGCTTGCCAAATTGCTCATGCCGCTTGGTGAGGCGCTCAATGCGAAGCGACTGCTCGATATCGACGTACCAGCTCTCATCCAACAAGCTAGCGATCTCTGACCAGTGACCGTCCGAGAGCAACAGGTAATTACCTTCGGTGATGATCAGCTGGGTTTCGGAGAAAACGGGAATTGCACCGGCGATTGGCTCTTCTAAGTCACGTCGAAACTCGGGGGCGTAAATCACCTCCCCCCGTTTTTGCTTGCGTAATCGCTTGAGTAACTCCACGTACCCACCACTGTCAAAGGTCTGGGGGGCGCCTTTGCAATGCCGAAGATTGAGACGAGCCAACTCAACATTCGCCAGATGGAAGCCGTCCATAGGAACGACTTGCGACTCTGACGGGAACAATGCTTGGAGGGCTGCGGCCAGACTTGATTTACCTGCACCGGGCGCGCCGGTTAAACCCAGGATGACTCGGTCACCGCGGGCGAGTAATTCGGCTATCCGACCGAGATAGTGCGCTGGGACAACTGGCATTTGGATAGAGGGCATGGACTTAAGACGGATGAAAAGCTTTGCAGTTTTTAAATTGTTGGCGGATCGTAACCAAAAGAAAACGCTTGCGCAAGCGTTTGCGCAAGCGTTTTCTTAAAAATTAGGGTAAATCCTAGGTGCGCCACGCGGGCAACAAAGCGCTTTGCGCGGGGAACGCTATCATTTCGCCATGGCCAATCGAGAAAGACGCGGCAGTGAGACCCCCGCTACACAGTGGTTGAAGCGACATGGGGTCACTTTCACGCCGCACACCTATCAGTACGTTGACCGTGGGGGGACGGCTGAGTCATCCAAGCAGTTGGGCTGGCCAGAGCACGCCGTGGTGAAGACTTTGGTGATGCAGAACGAAAAGGCCGAACCGCTGGTCGTGCTGATGCACGGCGACTGCAGCGTTAGCACGAAAGCGCTGGCGCGGGCAACCGGTTACAAATCAATTGAGCCCTGCTCGCCCGTAGTTGCCCAACGCCACAGCGGCTACTTGGTCGGTGGCACCTCGCCATTTGGTTTACGCAAGGACATGCCCATTTACCTTGAGGCCAGTATTCTTGAGCTAGAAAAAATCCTAATCAATGGCGGGGGACGCGGCTTCCTTTTGGAGATCACGCCGCAAACATTGGTGGATGTGCTGGGAGGGGTTACGGTGAACTGTGCTCTAGCCGCGTGACACACATCGCCATTCGGTTCAAAAGCGTCGCGCTAAAACCACCGCAACACCAGAACCCCAACCCACCAGCCAACACCAGGCACGCAGGAGCCAGTGGTTAGCTTGCCCCGCCAAAGCCAGGGATTCATCGCGATGGTGCTGTTCATCTGCCTGGCAGCGTTGCAGCAGAGGCAATAGACCCTCTGGGCCGTCAACCGATGTGAGGTGATCAATTTGTTGCTGATAGTGCTGGTCGACAAACGTCTCGACGGCCGCGATCGTACCGTACACGGAGACTCGACCAAACAACGTAGGCATCGCACCGGTGAGCCAACCTGCGAGACGCCAAGGCCCCAATAGGATGCTTCTTTGTGTTGCAGGCAACCATTGTTCGATGAGCGCCAGATGCTCAGCCTCGGTCGCTCCATGGGCTTTGGCGAAGGCGATCAATTCCTCATCATTTCGCCACTGGGCTACGGCGGCAATGCCCTTGTAAATGTAGACGGCACCGGTTTCACCCGCATGATCAGAGCGCAGTTCGCGCAAGAGGTAATTCGACAAAGTGAGCGGCACAGCGGATTTATAGGGATGGGCGTGAAAGCAAAGTGGTTAAGCCTGCGCAAGCATATCCCACACGACCGGGCCACGCCGTTACACCGACCGTTTCACCCCAAGCCGTATTGGGGTATCGCACGCCGGTGGACTAGAGGTCCAAAACGATTTGTTTGTCAGGCTCAGCGGTTCGTGAGCAACA
>JALQVQ010000259.1 GCA_023260315.1 Burkholderiaceae bacterium | reverse complement strand
TTTGATCTTAAAGATTCATTTGACTCTGCTACATCTTATGTAAGAGATGATATTGTTCTATTCGGTGGTACATGGCGCTGGGCATCCCCATGTTTGAAGCTTGGGGAATGACCGAGACCTGCGGCCTATCGACAGCGAACTCAAGCGAGGGCTTCAAACCGGGGACGATTGGTCGGCCTGCCGGGTACAACGAGGTCCGGATTGATCCTGACACACAAGAGATTTTGGTGCGCGGCAAAAATGTCTTTCGTGGCTACCTGAACCAGCCTGAAAAAACAGCTGAAACCATTGACCCCGAAGGCTGGCTCCACACGGGTGACATTGGGAGCGTGGACGGTGACGGTTTTTTTCGCATCACCGATCGAATGAAGGACATCATCATCACGGCGGGCGGCAAAAACGTCACGCCAAGCGAATGGGAGAACGAGCTCAAGTTCTCACCTTACGTCACGGATGCCGTGGTGATCGGCGACAAGCGCCGCTACTTGGTTTGTCTCATCATGATCGACCTTGAAACCGTCGAGAAATTCGCCCAAGACAACGACATTCCGTTCAGTAATTACGCCAGCTTGACAAGAGCCGAGGAAGTCAGAAAACTGATCCAGATGGAAGTCGATCACGTGAATGACAAGTTTGCACGTGTTGAACAAATCAAAAAGTTCTTCCTCATCGACGTCCAACTGACGGCTGAGGACGAGGAGCTGACGCCAACCATGAAGCTCAAGCGAAAGTTGGTCGAGCGCAAGTACGCAGCGCAGATTGACGCCATGTATGAAGACCAGTGAAACCCGCGATTACCCACCCAAAAGGAGACAATGCCAATGAAAACAAAAGCAACCCTCGTCGCACTCGGCTTGATTGCCAGTGCATCCTTTGCTTATGCCGCGCAAGGCGTCACAGCGGACAAGATCACCGTCGGCTCTTTGCAGGATTTGTCAGGACCCATCGCCGGTTTTGGCAAGCAAATCCGCTTTGGCATGACCCTGCGCATGCAGGAAATCAACGAGCAAGGAGGCATCAATGGACGGATGCTCGACATCAAATTTGAAGATACCCAATACGACCCGAAGAAAGCCGTTTTGGGCGCGCAAAAGCTGGTGAATCAGGAAAAGATTTTTGCCATGCTCGGAACGCTGGGAACCGCGCCCAACATGGCGGCGATGCCCATACAGTTTGCCAAGCAGGTGCCGAACTTCTTCCCCGTGACGGCAGCCCGTCAGATGTATGAGCCTTTCCACAAACTGAAGTTCTCTTACGCGGTGCCGTACTACGACCAGATGCGTATCTTTGCCGGTAAGTTAGCGAAGGAAAAAGGCGCGAACAAAGTCTGCGCCATGTACCAAGACGATGACTTCGGCACCGAGGTGTTGGAAGGTGCAAAAGACGGCTTGGCCGACTACGGTATGTCGATCGCGGTGACCACCAGTTTCAAGCGAGGCGCGACCGATTTCTCATCGCAAATGCAAAAATTAGCCTCAGAAAAGTGTGACATGGTCGTGATGGGCACCATCATCCGCGAGACCATTGGGGGCATCGCAACCGCACGCCGTATGGGTTTCAACCCGATTTTCTTGGGCTCTTCCGCCGCGTATACCGACCTGATCCACAAGCTGGGCAAGGGCGCGATGGATGGCCTCTACGCAACGATGACGGCCGCCAACCCCTACCTTGATGCAGCGGATAAAAACGTCAGCCGTTGGGCCGTTAAATACAAAACAGCCTTTAACGAAGATCCCACCGTGTTCTCTGTGTACGGCTACAACTTGGTCGATATCTTTGCTGAAGCAGCCACCCAGGCTGGAAAGAACCTGACGTCTGATACGTTTGTGAAGGCCATGGAAACCATGAAGATCCCCAACGATATCTTCGGCAGCCCCGCTCAAAGCTTCGGACCCAATAAACGCTTGGGCAGTAACGAGACACGCCTGTCTCAGCTGCAAAGTGAACGTTGGGTTGTCGTGAGCCCCTACAGTTCTCTAAAGAAATAAGGCGAACCTAAACAAAAAAAAGCCCCGGGGAACCGGGGCTTTTTTTTGACCGCCTTGATTAGGCCTTCTTGTTGTAGGCCGAGCACCAGCCTTTTGCAGACACTTGCTTTCCTGGGAAGATGCCACAACCCCCAGCAGCGGCACCGGCCGCGCCTTGGTACAGCACGCAGTTACCGCAAGCCTGTGTCGCGGCGTGCTTTGGGAATTTCGCTTGATTCACCTTCTTGGTATCCGCCACGTAGCCCAGCGCCGCAGCCTGCGGGTCGGTCTCGCTCACCATCGCTTGTGCCTGTGCATCCACCGCCATCAAGACAGCCGCTGATGCCACCGCGTTTTGAATCATAAAGACGCGTCGTGTCGTTTTGCTTTGAGCGCTCATACAGTCTCCAGAGATAAAAGGTAAGAAATTGAAGGATCGTCATTTCGACGACAACCAGTGTACTCAGAAACCGGACAGCGCCGCGGGTCTTTCACCCAAAAAATTCGCAAGCGCACCGAACAACCCAATGACTTGAATGATCCCTGATGTCAATTTTAATTGACATAGTAGTGTGTATCGCTATAGTGACTATTAAGCACATCCTTTAACGCCTGCTTTTTTGTCACCCTGGGGGTCATATGAGTTTGTTCATTCGCGCAGAAGCTGCTTTAGAGGCACACTTTAAAAAGGCGGCAGGGGTTGGTACCCCGCCACGCCTCGAGGACGCCATGCGTCATGCTGTTTTCAACGGCGGCGCCCGGATCCGTCCCCAGCTCTGTTTGGCGGTCGCCACAGCCTGCGGCGACGACACGCCCGCACTCACCGACGCAGCGGCAGTTGCCTTGGAATTAATGCACTGCGCATCGCTGGTCCACGATGACATGCCCGCCTTCGACAACGCCGATGTGCGGCGCGGCAAACCCACTGTGCACAAGGCATTCAGCGAGCCGCTCGCACTCCTGACGGGTGACGGCTTAATCGTGATGGCTTACCAGGTATTGCTGCAAGCCGGTGCTGCGCAACCTGAGCGCCTTGTTGAACTCATGCGCAACCTGACCGACGGTGTTGGCATCCCCAACGGCATCGTTGCCGGCCAAGCGTGGGAGTGTGAAACAACGGCGGATCTGGCCAAATATCAGCGCTCAAAGACAGGGGCCCTGTTCGTATCCGCAACCTGTGCGGGCGCGATTGCGAGTGGTCAATCCCCGAAACCTTGGACCGATTTAGGTGCCTTTCTGGGCGAGGCTTACCAGGTTGCAGATGACATCCGTGATGTGCTGGGCGATGTTGCCAGCTTGGGTAAACCGGTCGGCCAAGACTCGGCCCACGACCGCCCCAGCTCGGCGCAGGCAATGGGACTTGACGGCGCCATTCGCCACTTTGATGCACTGATCGCCCGAGCAGGCCAGTCGATCCCCGACTGCGCCTGCCGAGACATGCTGAAGCAGCTGGTGCTCAGCGAGTCCGAGCGCTTGGTGCCCAAGTCAATGTGTCAAAACTACCGACAGCGTGAGGCAAAGGTCACCCAATGAGCAAGCCGATGGACCTTCCTAACTTACCCGCCACAGTGCACGATGTCGCGCCGTGGCGCGACCGTTTCCTGCAATGGCTTGAGCGCATTTATGCCAGCCCCACCATCTACAAGTGGTCCCTACTGACGCCCTTTACCAGCTGGATCACCAAGCGCCGAACACAACAAATTTTCGATCTCATGGCCGGATTTGTTTACAGCCAGGTCTTGCTTGGCTGCGTCCGACTCGACCTGTTCAGGATGCTGCAAAACGCGCCAGCAGACATCAAACAAATCGCCCAACGGGTTGGTTTACCTGAACCTGCCTTGCAACGTTTGCTGCTTTCAGCCGTGGCGCTCAAGCTGCTGGAATGCCGCCGAAACGGACGATTTGGACTGGGCCCTCTGGGCGTTCCCATGGCACTCCACACCGGCATCGCGGCCATGGTTGAGCATAACGATCTGCTCTACAGAGACATGCAAAACCCAATCGGCTTCTTGAATCACGCATGGAAAGGCAGCATGGCGGACTACTGGCCCTATGCGCACGACGCACAAGCCGCTACCCACGCTGACCCGGAAAAATTCAGTCAGTACTCCGACCTCATGGCGGCATCGCAGGGCTTTGTGGTTCAAGAAATTCTTGACACCTATCCATTTGCCAACCACCGGTGCGTTTTGGACGTGGGCGCCGGCAAGGGACGCTTTGCAAGCGAGCTCGCCGCGCACGCCCCTCACCTCCAAATCAAGCTGTTTGATCTGCCACCGGTCTTGGCACTGGCCAGCGAAAACATCCGCTCCAAAGGGCTGACCGCCCGCATGGCCCTGCATCCCGGTAGTTTTCTTCACGACCCGCTGCCAACGGGGGCCGACATGGTGACGCTGGTTCGGGTCGCCCACGACCACCCAGATGACGTGGTCCGGCAACTGTTGGCAAAAATACACGCCGCCCTCCCGAGCGATGGGGTCCTTCTTTTGGCGGAACCCATGGCTCAAACGGCAGCAGATGGGCAAACAAGCGAGGCACAAACCGATGCCTATTTCCACTTTTATCTACTGGCAATGGGCGCTGGTCGTCTGCGAACACCCCAAGAACTGATGCGCTTGATGACAGAGGCAGGGTTCAGTGATGTCACCCGTCTGGCCAATCGGTTGCCCATCCATGCACAGTTGTTGGTTGGGCGAAAAACCTAGTAGTTACCCTATAAATCGATCTTTTATGTAAATGTTATTTGACACATGACACTGTAAACATAAAAATACATCACATGCGATCCTCCGCCATTACCTTCAACAGCCCCCAGCAAGTGTCCCTGCACTCGCTGGCCCTTCCGACGCTGCAGTTCGGGGACGTGGCCGTTGTTGTCCAGTACAGCGGCATCAATACCGCAACGGAGCGCCTCCTCTGGGATGGTGCGTTACCCCGCTTAAATGGTGGGTCTTACCCGGTTGTACCTGGGTATGAGAGCGTGGGACGGGTCGCTAAAACACACAGCGGCAGTGTGCTCAAAGAGGGGCAACTCGTTTTCATCCCTCGCGCGGATTGCTTCGAAGGTGTCAACAGCTTGTACGGCGCGACCGCGTCGCACTTGGTGGTTTCTGAGCGCGTCGCGATGCCGATGACGGAAGATATCGGCGCCGATGGCGTCTTGATGGCATTGGCTGCAACCGCATACCACGCCGTCTCAGGCGGCGGCCAACACGCCCCATTCACCCCACCCGACTTGATCATCGGTCACAACGTGATGGGCCGCTTACTGGCCCGGCTCACGATTGCTGCAGGCTTCAATGCGCCGACCGTCTGGGAGACGAACGCCGAACTGCAAAAGGGCGCGGATGCCTATACCGTCATCCATCCAAGCGATGATGACCGCAACGATTACACAGCCATCTATGACGTCACGGGCGACACCGGCGCGCTCGATGACTGGTTACAAAAGCTGCATCCCGCTGGCGAACTTGTTTTGGCTGGCATCTACCGAGAGCCGCTGTCCTTCACGTATGGCTACGCCTGTGCGCGCGAGGCCCGTATTCGCAACACGAATGAG
>JALQVQ010000250.1 GCA_023260315.1 Burkholderiaceae bacterium | reverse complement strand
AAGATGTTCCGCTCATTGAGCGAAGAGGGCATCAACATCCAAATGATCTCCACATCCGAAATCAAAACCTCTGTGGTGATCGACGAAAAATACATGGAACTCGCTGTGCGCGCGTTGCATAAAGCTTTCGATTTGGATCAGCCTGCTGCCTAAGTTCGTGCATAATATGCACCTGCTGGAAACGTGACCGAGTGGCCGAAGGTGCTCCCCTGCTAAGGGAGTATGGGGTGTAGAGCCTCATCGAGGGTTCGAATCCCTCTCGCTCCGCCAAAACTGAGCCCAAAGTTACTTGTAACTTTGGGCTTTTTCATGCGCTAGGCGGCCACGGTTTGCCTGACTGCGCGATCCCAATCCGCCATGCGCGACTCGGCTTCAGCCCGTGATAGCGCGGGTTCAAATGTCCGCTCCGCCTGCCACAGGTGCGCAAGTTCCTCGATGTCGGAAAACACGCCCACCTGCAGGCCAGCCAAATAAGCGGCGCCGAGGGCGGTGGTTTCGGTGACCTTGGGGCGAACCACCGTGATACCCAGCAGGTCGGCTTGAAACTGCATGAGCATATCGTTCACACACGCACCACCGTCGACACGCAGTTCGCTAACAGCTTGTGCGCCAAACGCCGTGGCATCCCGGTTCATGGCTTGCAGCAGCGCAGCGCTTTGAAAGGCAATACTCTCTAGTGAGGCGCGAGCGATGTGAGCCATGGTCGTGCCACGTGTCAATCCCGTGATGGTGCCGCGTGCATTGGCGTCCCAATAGGGCGCGCCGAGTCCCGTGAAGGCGGGCACCACAATCACACCACCGGCGTCCGGTACCTGGCTGGCGAGGCCCTCAACTTCGCCACTGCTGTTTATCGCCTTTAGGCCATCTCGCAGCCACTGCACCACTGAGCCACCAATGAAAACACTGCCCTCCATCGCGTATTGGGCATGCGCATTGGCTTGCGCCGCTGCGGTCGTGATCAAGCCGTTGACACTTTGAGGCGCTTGGGCCCCTGTGTGCGTGAGCATGAAGCAGCCTGTGCCGTAGGTGTTCTTGGCTTGGCCCGCGTAGAAGCAGGCTTGTCCAAACAGCGCGCTTTGCTGATCACCGGCAACGCCACCGATGGGAATGGCACCGCCTGTGATGTCTGCATCAGTGGTGCCGAAATCGGCGCAGGAGGGTAAGACCTTAGGCATCATGCTGCGCGGAATATCGAGTGCGTCAAGCAAGGTGTCGTCCCACTGATTGGTGTGAATATTAAATAGCATGGTACGGGCTGCGTTGCTCACGTCAGTCACGTGTCGCCGACCTTTCGTCAGCTGCCAAATCAGCCACGAGTCCACCGTACCAAACAACAGATCACCGCTTTGCGCCAGCGCCCGTGCGCCCTTCACGTGCGTCAAAAGCCAGTGTAATTTCGTGGCGGAAAAATAGGCGTCGATGCGCAGGCCAGTGGTCCGCTCAACATGCGCGCTGAGCCCGCGTGCGCGCAGATCAGCGCAGATCGGCTCGGCGCGGCGATCTTGCCAAACAATGGCGTTGTGGATTGGCTGACCGGTCCGCTTGTTCCAAACCACGGTGGTTTCACGTTGATTCGTGATGCCAATGCTGGTGATTTCGAGCGGGCTCAAGTCGCTCTGCTTCACCGCCTCTTTGAGGGTGGCGAGTTGTGACGACCAAATCGCCATGGGGTCATGTTCGACCCACCCAGGTTGCGGATAAATTTGTGGGAACTCTTGTTGAGCAAGACTGACAATTTGTCCTTGCGGATCAAAAACGATGGCTCGGGAGCTTGACGTGCCTTGATCTAAGGCGAGGATGTAGGTCATGTGATGGGCTCAGTTATGGGTTAGCGGCTGATGCGATGACACAGTTGACGCCATGTTGCGTCATCAGATTTTGAATATTTTGCGGTGGTGGGCGATCGGTGAACACCGTATCGATTTCGCTGATATCGGCCAATTTAACCATCGCGTTTCGTTGGAACTTGCTGTGATCGCTGGCAAGCCAAATTTGTCTGGATTGCTCGATGATGGTGCGTGCAACCCGAACTTCTCGGTAATCGAAGTCGCGCAGCGTACCGTCGGCTTCGATACCGCTGATTCCGATCAGGCCGATATCAACTTTGAACTGTTTAATAAAGTCGACCGTCGCCTCACCCGTGATGGCTTGGTCGGCGGGGCGAACCACACCACCTGCAACGATCACCTCGCAGTGACGGTTCGTTGATAAGAGTGCGGCCACATGCAGGTTGTTTGTGATCACGCGCAGGTCTTTATGGTTCAGCAGTTCGTGCGCGACGGCTTCAATGGTTGTGCCCACGTTCATCACCAGCGAGCAGCCGTTGGGGACGCGTTGGGCGATCGCTTTGGCGATGCGACGCTTTTCATCGGCTGCCAGCGCCTGTCTCTGACGATAGGCAATGTTCTCTGTTGTTGACGCCGCCAATCGGACACCGCCGTGGAAGCGCGCAAGCAACCCCGCCTCTGACAGCCGTGTCACATCGCGGCGCACCGTTTGCAAGGTCACATTGAAGCGATCCGCTAACGCCTCAATGCTTTGGGGTCCGGCTTCTTCCACAGCCTGAACGATATCCGACTGGCGCGGGGTGGGAGTGATGGTCATGGGTCGAAATATACCGGCAAAGGCTTACAAACGAACAAAATAATACAATAAAATACAAAAACGAAAATAAAAATACAAATTCGCTTAAAAAACGAATCACGAACCCTGATTCGACCCAGGGACGCCAAATGAATCGAAAAGACATATTGAAATCGCTCGCATCAGGAGATGTGGTGGACCTCGTCGTCGTTGGCGGTGGCGCGACCGGCTTAGGCGTGGCGCTTGATGCGGCGCGGCGCGGTTACAGCGTGGTTCTTCTTGAGTCCCACGATTTCGCGGGAGGAACATCCTCCCGCTCCACCAAGTTGCTGCACGGGGGTGTCCGCTATCTGGCCCAGGGTAATGTCGCCCTGGTGAGGGAGGCCCTTCACGAGCGGCGCGCCATTTTGAACATGGCGCCTCATCTCGCGGCGCCACTGTCTTTTGTCATGCCGTCTTATGCCTGGTGGCAGGTACCGTTTTATGGCATCGGTCTTAAGCTCTATGACATGTTGGCTGGAAAAGCCGGTCTGGGCCGAACCCAGTGGCTCACCCGGGCCCAAACGGCGACTCACTTGCCGAGTCTGAGCGCGCGCGGACTTCACGGTGGGGTGATGTACTGGGATGCGCAGTTTGACGACGCGCGCTTGGCTTTAGCCGTCGCAAGGAGTGCCGAGCAGTCAGGTGCGAGGTTGGTCAATTACACGCGTGTTGAGCGCCTGGTTCCGCTGACGGGGCAAGTCGATGGTGCCGCTTGGTCGGTGGCTTGGCGGGATACCCGCGCCCATGCGCTAAGTGACGCTGCCGAGTGCAGCGACCACGGCGAATTAAGGGCGCGTTGTGTTGTCAATGCGGCAGGTGTTTGGGTCGATGACCTCATCGCTCATTCAACTTCGAAACCGTCGAACCGCCGAATGGTGACGCCGAGTCAAGGCGTTCATCTGGTGGTGGATAAGCGATTTTTACCTGGGAACAGTGCACTCGTTGTGCCGAAAACCAAGGATGGTCGTCTCTTATTTGCCGTCCCTTGGATGGGCTCAGTCATCCTAGGAACGACCGACACGCAACGAACGGATGCGCCCCGCGAGCCGCAAGCATCAGAGGAAGAAATTGAATTCATTCTCGGTGAGGCCAGTCGTGTGCTGACACCAGCGCCGACGCGTGCGGATGTGCGGTCTATTGGGGTGGGGCTACGCCCACTGGTGACACCGGATAAGTCGAAGGCGACGCGTGCCATTTCGCGTGAGCACACCATCGAGATTTCCGAGAACCACCTGGTGACCGTGACAGGCGGTAAGTGGACCACCTTTCGCTCGATGGCTGAGGATGTGATGACGCAAATCCAGCGCAAGCGGCTCTTGCCACCAAGGGCTTCTGCATGTGAGGCCGATCACACTTTGGTCGGTGGCGCCGTAGCGGGAGGGATCGATTTGACCGCCATGCCAAGCCTTCACTTGTATGGTGATCGCATCAGCGAGGTGTTGGCATGTGACGGCTCAGATCAGCCGCTTGGGATGGGACTGACAGCGGCGATGGTCCGCTACGCCGTGCGCTCTGAGTACGCGCAAACTGTCGAAGACGTACTGGCCCGTCGTTGGCGAGTTTTATTCTTGGACGCAAAGATGGCGCTAGACATGGCGCCAAGCGTTGCCGCTATTGTTGCTGAGGAAACGGGGCAAGATCCAGATTTGGCTGCCTTTCAGGCGTTGTGTAAGCAATATCGGTTGACGGGTTGAACCTCACATCAGCGCGCACTCAACCGCGTGTGCGTTGAGTTTGTCGACCACGGCCAGCGGGTCAATCTCGATTAAGAAACCGCGCCGCCCGCCGTTGATCAAGATTTTTGGTAACGCCAAGATGGTGCGCTCAACGTAAATCGGCATGGGCTTGCGCAGTCCAAATGGGGAAGTGCCGCCAACCAAATAGCCCGTGTGTCGCTGGGCCACATCGGGTTTGCAGGGCTCGACGCTCTTACAACCAATGGCCCGCGCGAGGGCTTTGGTGCTGACGCTGCGGTCACCGTGCATCAAAATGACCAAAGGCTTGGTCTGTTCGTCTTGCATGATCAGGGTTTTAACGACGGCGTGTTCAGGCCAACCCAGTTGACGCGCGGACTCTGCCGTTCCCCCATGGTCAATGTAGTCGTAGGCGTGTGGCTCAAAGCGCAGCCCTGCCGCCTTCAGCCACTGTGTTGCCGGCGTCTCGCTGACATGTTTGTCTTTGCGCGTCACATCGCTCCCCGTTCTGTTGCGAGCACGGTTTGGGTTGCCGGGCGAGATTTGACGCGTTGCAAATACGATGCCAAATTGGCGAAGTCTTTGGCACCGCCACGTTCAAACCCAAGGGTCCAGCGGCAAAGTGTGAAGACATAACAGTCGATGGCGGTGTAGGCGTCACCCATGAACCAAGGCGCCTCAGTCTGCCCCAAGTGCGCATCGATTTGGGCCAACATTTTTGTGATGCGGGCCTGCGCAAGGGCCTTCACTTGTGTCGCGGCAATTGTGTTGTTGGCATCGACCCAGCGTTCAGCGTGGTAGTAGGTCTGCAGCGTGGTTTGTAAGGTGTTACTGAGCCAAAAAAGCCATTTGTAAAAGTGTGCCCTGTCTGCGGTACCAACGGCAGGTGCGAAATGTTTTTCTGGGTGTTTGTCGCAAAGATGCAGGCAGATGGCAGCTGTCTCGTAAAGCACCAAGTCGCCGTCAACAAGCACAGGAATCAATCCATTGGGGTTCAGGCTCAGGTACTTCGGCGACAGGTGCTCATTTCGGCTGCGGTCGACCAAGATGAGCTCGAAACGCTCCCCCATCTCTTGCAGCAACAGGTGCGGAATAAGGCTTGCGTTCTGAGGGTAGAAGTGCAGTTGAATCACAGCCGGTCCAATTATCATATGGGGTCAATTTTTTCATTTTAGTAGCCCCAAGATGACTGCACCCAAACCTCCCACTGTCCCCGATGTCTACATCCAACGGCTGAATGGGTTGCTAAAGACACCGGGTCGCAAGATGATCGGCTTGGTTGGCGCGCCGGGTGCGGGTAAGTCAACCCTCGCTGCAGCGTTACAGGCGGCGTTTCCCGCCAATTCCCAAGTCGTTCCCATGGACGGGTTTCACCTGGCGAATGTCGAACTTGACCGCTTGGGCCTGCGCCATTGCAAGGGAGCCCCCATAACCTTTGACAGTGTGGGCTACGTCGCCTTGTTATCCCGTATCCGGCAGCAGCTTCCTGACGAGGTGATTTACGCACCCGAATTTCGGCGCGAGATCGAAGAGCCAGTCGCCGGTGCCATACCTGTTTTCCCAGAGACGCAATTGATCATCGCAGAGGGTAATTATTTGTTGCTGGAGGAGGGCGCTTGGCAGGGCGTTGCCCCTTTGATGGACGAAATTTGGTATGTCGATATTGATGACGCGTTGCGCACCGACCGCCTCACCTCACGTCACCAGCAGTTCGGCCGAAGCCTTGCGGATGCGCAGCAATGGGTCAAAGCAACCGATGAACCCAATGCGCAGTTGATTGCTGCCACACGCACGCGTGCAGACCTGGTTTTCCGTTGGTGAGTCTCTGTCACAAAACCGTCATAAATGGCCACTAAAGTCGATGGTGTTTGAATCACAGACGTCCATTTAAAGAGGTAAACGATATGAAGTTGTCTTTCTCCAAGTCCCTGCTGGCAGCCGTTGTTGGCGGCGTTATGGCGAGTGCCGTGTTTGCCCAAGACGTGACAGGCGCAGGCGCCTCGTTCCCCGCACCGGTCTATGCGAAGTGGGCTGAGGCCTACAAGGCCGCCACTGGCAAGAGCGTGAACTACCAGTCGATTG
>JALQVQ010000222.1 GCA_023260315.1 Burkholderiaceae bacterium | reverse complement strand
CCGTCGAGCTGGAACACGCCCAGGGTGTCACCGCGGGAGAGCAGTTCGTAGGTCGCCGGATCATCGAGGGGCAGATGGTCCATGTCCAGGTCCATGCCGCGGTTGGCCTTGATGTTCTCCAGCGCGTCACCGATGACGGTGAGGTTGCGCAGCCCCGCCCGCTCAGCTCAGTGACTTACAACGCATCACGCTGCCCGATGTGCGCCAGCAGGACGCACAAGCCGTGGCCCACGTTGTGATGTTGGGCGAGCAACACGATGCAGCCCAACACCAAAATCTCCAGCGCTTGACGATTGATTCGTTGGCGCGACAAGGGCGCTTGGCTGCCGTTGTCCTAGAAATGGCCGATCGTGGACGTGACACGCAGGGTCTCAGCCGCGACGCCACTGAGCAGGCGGCCCAAGCCGCCTTGGCCTGGCGCGATGCGGGCTGGCCCTGGAAGGCCTATGGCCCGGTGGTGATGCACGCGATTCGTTTGGGGATCCCGGTTTACGGCAGTAACCTGCCATTTTCTGAGATGCGCGACGTCATGAACGATGCCACCTGGGATCAGCGAGTGCCCGATGCGGTCTTTGCAACGCAAAAGCAAGCGGTGGCCGACGGCCACTGCGGCCTCCTGCCGGAGAGCCAACTCACGCCGATGGCGCGCATACAAATCGCCCGTGATCACACGATGGCGAAACAAATTTCAGCCGTCAGTCGGCCGGGTGGCGTCACACTTTACATCGCTGGCAGCGCCCACACCGATCTGGGCTTGGGTGTACCCATCCACCTCAAATTGCTGACGGGAACCAACGACAGCACGCAGGCGCCCATACAAGTCACCAGCATCCGCCTGGTTGCGGATGGCCGGACGGGTATCTCGCCCATCGATAACGGCGAGGCGGATTGGCACTGGCACACCGATGCACTGCCGGCGCGTGATTACTGCGCCGAGCTGAAGGCCCAGTTCAAGCGTGGCGCTTGATCGCAGCCGCCAGGGTGCTCACCATCGCGTCGATGTGATGGCTCTCGACGATGTAGGGTGGTGCGAACACCAGATTTTCGCCAGCAGCACGCACCATGACCCCCGCGTGGTAGCAGTCTAAGAAAATGTCGTAAGCACGCTTGCCAGGCAGACCCGGCAGACCACTCAGCTCCACTGCGGCGGCCAAGCCAAGGCTGCGGATACCGATGACGTTGGGCAATCCACGCAACGCGCTGTGCATCGCATCACCCAACACGGGGCCCATCTCACCGGCACGCGCAAACAAGTTTTCCTCGCGGAAAATTTGCATGGTTGCCAACGCAGCCGCACACGCCGCCGGGTGGCCGGAATACGTGTAACCGTGGGCAAACTCAATGGCGTGGTCAGGGCCGGTCATGGTGGTCTGATACACGTGGTCACGACAAATCACGCCGCCCAGCGGGAACACGCCGTTGGTGACGCACTTCGCGAAGTTGAGCATATCGGGCACCACGCCAAAGTAGTCGGCGCCAAACGCCGTTCCCAATCGACCAAAACCCGTGATCACCTCGTCAAAGATCAACAAAATCCCGTGCTTGTCGCAAATTTCGCGCAAACGTTTGAGATAGCCTTGCGGTGGGATGTACCAGCCCGCGCTACCGGCGATCGGCTCAACGATGATGGCGGCAACGTTACTCGGGTCGTGCAGCGGCAAGATGCGTGTTTCCAGGTCGACCAAGGGATCGGTCTGCCACTGGGGCACCTCGTTCTGAATAAAGGGGAAATCGGCCTGGTTATGAATGAAGGCCATGTGATCAACGCGAGGCAGCAGCGCACCACTGTAGACCTTGCGGTTACCCGGAATGCCGCCCACGCTCATGCCACCAAAACCAACGCCGTGATAGCCGCGTTCGCGCCCAATCAATACGGTGCGATGACCCTCGCCGCGCGCGCGGTGGTAGGCCAGCGCCATCTTGAGCGATGTGTCGGCTGCCTCTGAGCCAGAGTTGCAGAAAAACACCTTATTTAAATCGCCTGGCGCCAGCTCAGCAATCGCGGAGGCGGCCATGAAAGCCTTGTCATTCGATGCCTGAAAAGCGGTGCTGTAGTCGAGGGTGTCGAGCTGCTGCTTGATCGCTTCTGAAATTTGACGCCGCCCGTGACCCGCGCCAACGCACCAGAGACTGGAAACACCATCGATGATTTCACGGCCATCATGGGTTTGAAAGTGCATCCCCTTGGCGCCCACCAACACCCGCGGATCGCGATGGAAATCGCGGTTGGGGGTGAAGGGTAACCATTGATTACTCATGTCAAAGGTGCTGTTTGCCACGGTCTTGCTCCAATCAGGGGGGTTGTCTGTGCAGAATCAGCCAATATTGTGGCACCAAGGAGGGTATGCACGCCGGGTTTTTAGGCCGGTAATGGGTCAAAATAACGTTTCGCCACTCGGCGCCCACAAAAAGTACCGATGACCGCTCGTATCCCACCTGTTCAGTGCCTGTTAACTTTTGAAGCCCTTGCGCGCCTGCGCAGTGTCACGCAGGCTGCGGACGAATTGTTTGTCACCCCAAGCGCGGTCAGCCATCGGGTCAAGCAGTTGGAGCAAATCATTGGCGTCAAGCTCTTCGGTCGCGCCGATTTTTCACTGACTGTCGAGGGGATTGAGTATCTGACCCATGTCAGAGAGGGCCTAGCCAGTTTGGGGCGGTTCCCGTCGCAAACGTCTCAAAACAGCCGACGTAAGTTGCGCCTGGCGGTCACGCCGACATTTGCACGCTCGGTGCTGATGCCCAAATTGCGTCACTTTATCGAGGCCTATCCAGAGATTGACATCACCTTGCAGGTATCCATTCCCCTGCTCGACGTCGTCGCCGAGGACGCGGACTTGATGATTCGATTTGGCAGCGGCCGCTATGCCGATGTTGAATACGAATGCCTCATGAAAGACGATGTGGTGGTCATGGCCTCGCCCGCATACGTTCGGGAGCATGGGCCGTTTGATGGGGTCCAAGACCTGTCCCAGGCGACCCTGCTGCGCTCGCCGCTGGAGCCATGGCGCACTTGGTTTGCAGCGCATGACCTTGACTGGCCAGAGCCCAACGAAGGGTCCTCATTCAACGACATTGGTCTAATGTGTGATGCCGCTGCCCAATCACTGGGGGTGGCACTTGTTCGTCCTAAGCTCGGCGCCCCATGGATTGAGAACGGCACTTTGGTTCGGATTTTTCCACGCGACGTACCGAGCCCCCACGCGCATTACCTTTGTTGGCGTACGGGCGCCATGGATCGCTGGGAGTGTTCAACTTTCGCAGAATGGCTCAAAAGCGTTGTGAAGTGAGCGTGCGCCCTGAAATTCCCTTCAGGCCACAACCAAAGTTTATTCACACCCGATCCCAGCGCTTGACCTAAACTGACAACCCATGAATGCCGTCAACACTTCCGAAAGCGCTGTCATCAGCAGTACCAACCGCCGCGCGCGCCAGCAGCAGGTGGTGGATGCCCTGAGTCAACACCTCCCCGCCCACGCCCTGCTTTGGCATAACGAAGACACCACACCCTACGAATGCGATGGTCTGACCGCTTACCGCGAGAGACCCATGGTGGTTGCGTTGCCAGAGAACGAGGCACAAGTCAGCGCTGTTTTGCGCACTTGCCATGCATTGGAGGTCCCTGTTGTTGCGCGGGGTGCAGGGACGGGGCTATCCGGAGGCGCATTGCCACACAAAATGGGCGTGACCGCACATGTCATGGAGATCACCGGGGGCGGCGATGCAGCGCGCGGCGCCTGGATGCAGAAGTTCATCGCGCAAGGACTGGAAGCCTTCGAACGGCTCCTCGACAATCCGGATACCGGCAAGTTCTGCCATGGCGACAAGCCGGGCATGGCCGATTTCTGTCTTGTGCCGCAGGTCTACAATGCCCACCGCTG
>JALQVQ010000176.1 GCA_023260315.1 Burkholderiaceae bacterium | reverse complement strand
TGTGAGTTTTTGTACGGGTGGTATCCGGTGCGAAAAGGGTGCCATCCTCATGCGTGAGATGGGCCTGGACAATGTGCTGCAGCTTGAGGGCGGCATTTTGCAGTACTTTGAAGATGTGGGCGGTGCGCACTACACCGGCGATTGCTTTGTGTTCGATGGGCGCGAAGCCCTCTCACCCGAGCTCAAAGCGCGTTCACAGCATGCCAGTGCCTGGGCCATTGAGGACCCAGACCTCGATCAAAAGCTAGAACGCATCAAGCAAGCGGCCGCTTAAGTCGCTTATGCCGCCTAGACCCCTCAATTGGCAGCGGCCAGACCGTTTTCAAAGTGTTTTTGCATGGCGGCTTGCGCCTCAGCCGCCTGGTTGTTTTGAATGGCGGCGAGGATGGCGGCATGTTCATCGATAGAGGCTTGAATCCGGCCTGATTTGAACAAGGACGACTGCCGATTCACCTTCATGACCTTGCGCAGATCGTTAACCACTTGAATGCGCCAGCGGTTATCGGCCAACTCCAGCAGGCGCATGTGGAAGGCCTCATTCACGGCAAAAAACTCGCGCGGCTCGTCTTGGTTTTCTGTGAGGCGTTGGTGCAGGGCGGCGAGTTCGGCCTTTTCTGAGGCCGTGGCCTTGGTGGCTACCACGCTGGCGGCATCCGCCTCCAGTAAGGCAAGGAGGTGATACACCTGCGCTAAATCCGTCTGGGATACCTCGGTGACGTAGGCGCCTCGGCGCACTTTCATGGTGACCAACCCCTCGCTGGCGAGGACTTTCAGCGCTTCACGCAAGGGGGTGCGGCTGATGCCCAAGTCCTCGGCGATGCGCAACTCATCAATCCAACTGCCGGGCGCCAACTCGCGGTTGTAGATGCGCTGGCGCAACAGCTCCGCCACGTCGAGGTAGAGAGCGCGCTGTTTTAAGGCAAGTTCGGTCATGAATGGAATTTTAGCCCAAACTTAATTTTGAATCCATAATTATGAATCATGTAAAATAACGCTCGTCGGGTGCAGGCTACCCGATAGACTGTCCAGTGCGACCTTGGGCGTCGCCATCTTGCCACTTGCCGAGCTGATTTATGAGCCAAAACAACCCGTCCGATTCTCAACCTGAATTCCCTAAGGCCGACCTCGAGGCATGGCAAAAGGCCGCTGAGAAGTCGCTCAAGGGCAAGCCGCTTGCCGACCTGAATTGGGAAACACCCGACGGTATCAGCGTCAAGCCACTGTATACGGCTGCGGATACCGCTAACTTGCCCCACACCGATACGTTACCCGGCTTCGCGCCGTTTATCAGGGGGCCACAAGCCACCATGTACGCGGTGCGTCCTTGGACCATTCGCCAGTACGCAGGTTTCTCTACCGCCAGCGAATCGAATGCGTTTTACCGTAAAGCCTTGGCAGCGGGTGGTCAGGGCGTGAGCGTGGCGTTCGACTTGGCAACCCATCGGGGATACGACAGCGACCACCCCCGTGTCACGGGTGACGTTGGCAAGGCGGGTGTGGCGATCGACAGCGTTGAGGACATGAAGGTGTTGTTCGATGGCATTCCCCTCGATAAGGTCAGCGTCTCCATGACCATGAACGGTGCGGTGTTGCCAGTTTTGGCCGGTTACGTGGTCGCGGCTGAAGAGCAGGGCGTCCCACAAGATCAGTTGTCGGGGACGATTCAGAATGACATTCTGAAAGAAGCCCTATCTCCTTCCATCCGTTTTTTGTTAATACTGGATGATTTGATGTGCATACTATAGTTGATCCATCGCTTATAGTAAACTCAAAGACTTCTTTTTCTCACGTTTGTGGTCATAGCCTTTAGCGCTAATGGCACACTTTTTTTTGAGTACGCGGAATACGTCGTTGCCCTCGTCGTTCTACATAACGCGCTTGCACTGCTGATTGG
>JALQVQ010000135.1 GCA_023260315.1 Burkholderiaceae bacterium | reverse complement strand
TGACACCTTTACGCAAGCTCTGGTTGGCTTGGAAAACCCAGGCCTTCGGCTGGGTCGCATGAGCCAACGCACACGCTCCCTCGCCGTCATTGGTGCCGGCTGGGCCGGTTGTGCCGCCGCGATTCGCGCGATCGACCAAGGTTACAACGTCACTGTCTTTGAAACCAGCCACCAACCTGGCGGACGCGCCCGCGCGCTAGAGGGTGCGCCTGGCTTCGACAACGGCCAACATATTTTGATTGGTGCCTACACCGCCACGCTTGCTTTGATGCAACGGGTGGGTGTCACACCCGCGCATTGCCTGCTGCGCGCCCCACTCGACCTGCGTGATGTGCAGCAACAGGGCTTTGCCATGCCAAGCTCGCGCCGACTCAAGCCGGCACTCGCAGCGGCATTGGGGATCTGGCGAACGCCCTGGCGCATGCGCAGTCGCGTAGCAACGTTGGCGCGTATGCTTCGGTGGCAGATCAATGGCTTCACCTGTGGCCCCGCCCTCACCGTAGCCGATCTGTGCCAGGGTCTGCCGTCAGAAGCCCTGAGCGGTCTCATCGAGCCCTTGTGTATCAGCGCGCTGAACCTGCCCGCCGAACAGGCCAGCGGCCGCATGTTTTTGCGTGTTCTGCGCGATGCCATCATGACGGCACCTGGCAGCAGCGACAGCTTGATCGCCACACAAGACCTCGGACAGGTGTTTGCAGACCCGGCTGTTAAGTGGCTCAGGGCGCACGGCGCCACGGTTAACTTTGGGCAGACAGTCACCGCCGTGCAACGCAACGCGGTATCGAAAAAATGGCACATCAGTACGCAACAAAGCGGCATGCACGTTCACACCTTTGAGCGCGTCGTGGTGGCCACACCCGCCCCCGTTGCGGCACGCTTGGTGCAGCACATCGCGCCGCAATGGGCGCAGACCGCTGCCGCGATGACGCATACCGCGATCGCAACGGTGTATGCCCGAATCAATGCGGCCATGCCCAGCCCCTTACCAAGGCCCATGGTGGCAACCCCGCATGCCAGTCCGCACGCTGCGCAGTTTGTTTTTGACCGTGGCGCGCTGTTGGGTGGCTCACAGGCGGGCGTACTCGCAGCGGTTGTCAGCCATGCCGTTGGTAGCCGTGAGGAGATCACCGACACCGTCATGACACAGCTCAACGATCTGCTGCCCGCTGAGGCGCCGCGCGCCACCTGGATTCAGACGGTCATCGAAAAGCGTGCCTGCTTTGCCTGCACCCCCCATGTAAAACGCCCTCCGCCGGAGATCAGCGAAGGGCTTTTAGCCTGTGGCGATTATGTTGAAGGCCCGTACCCCTCCACGCTAGAGGGGGCGGTACGGAGCGCCGAGGCGATTTAGATCACTGAAATCGCATCCTCTTGAGGCGGCACCATGGCGCCAATGATGTCTGACATCGTGATGATGCCCAACAGCTTGCCCTTCGCGTTCACCACGTTCGCGGTTTCCTTGCTCTCAGCGCTCATGATCCGCGCGGCCTCTTCGATCACCAAGCTGGCATCAACCGTTGGGCCATCCACAGCCTCGCCCTTGATCATGAGTGTCTTACAACGGATCACGCGGCCGCGGTTGACATCGCGTACGAAGCTAGAGATGTAGTCATCCGCAGGCTTCAATACGATTTGCTGTGCCGTGCCCTGCTGCACCAATTGACCATCACGGAGAATCGCCACTTGGTCACCCAAGCGCAACGCCTCATCCAAGTCGTGGGTAATGAACACAATGGTCTTGCCCAACTCTTGTTGCAGATCAAGCAGGACCGATTGCATGTCCGTGCGGATGAGCGGATCAAGTGCTGAAAACGCCTCATCCATCAGCAAGATCGGGGCGTCGTTGGTCAACGCGCGGGCCAAGCCCACACGTTGCTGCATACCGCCTGACAATTGATTGGGATAGCTGTCCTCATAGCCCCCCAAACCAACACGCTCAATCCAACGCATGGATTCCTCGCGGCGCTTCTTCCGCGCAACACCTTTGATCTCAAGACCAAACTCGGTGTTCTCAAGCACCGTGTAATGCGGCATGAGCGCAAACTTCTGAAACACCATCGCGGTTCGTGCCCGTCGGAATGCACGCAGCTGTGTCTCGTTCATTTGCACCACATCTTCATCACCGACCAACACCTGACCCGCAGTGGGATCGATGAGGCGGTTGATGTGACGAATCAGCGTGCTTTTGCCCGAGCCGGACAAGCCCATCACCACCTGGATCCCGCCGGGCGCGATGTCAAGATTGATGTCCTTCAACCCCAATACATGGCCATGACTGTCGCGCAGTTCATCCTTGGTCATGCCGCCCTTGACGTCTTCAAGAAACTTCTCGGGCGTTGCACCAAAGATCTTGTACAGGTTGCGAATTTGAATACCGACTGAATTGTTTTGATTATCCATGGACCACCTCCAAGTGACGTTGCAGGCGCTTACCGTAGGCTTGTGATGCACGATCGAAAATAATCGCAATACCCACAATGGCCAATCCATTGAACATACCAAGTGTGAAGTATTGGTTGGCAATTGCCTTCAACACGGGTTGTCCCAAGCCTTGCACACCGATCATGGAAGCCACAACCACCATCGCCAACGACAACATGATGGTCTGATTGACACCCGCCATGATGGTTGGTAGCGCCAGCGGTAACTGCACCTTGGTCATTTTTTGCCAAGCAGAGGTGCCAAAGGCCTCGGAGGCCTCAAGTACATCGGCGGGAACCAAACGAATACCCAAGTTGGTGAAGCGGATCACGGGCGGAATGGCGTATATGACCACCGCAATCAAGCCCGGCACTTTACCGATGCCCAACAGCATCACCACGGGAATCAGGTACACAAAGCTGGGCATCGTTTGCATGATGTCCAACGTTGGGTTAACAATTCGCTGCATCCCATCGAAGCGGCTCATGAGCACGCCAATCGGCAGGCCCAACACAATCGCTGTGATCGTACAAACGAAGATCATTGACACCGTCCGCATGGTGTCTTCCCACCTGCCGAAGTAGCCAATCAATAACAGGGTAATGATGGTACCCACCGCGATTTTCATAGAGCGCGATGCGAACCAAGCCAGTCCCGCGATGACCGCAATCACGATCGGCCAAGGGGTATCCGTTAACAGTCGTTCAGAAAATATTAAAAATTGTTTGAGCGGCTCAAACACCTGCTCCATTAATTCGCCGTGTTCACGTGTGAAATCGCGAAAACTGCCGTCAATGCCTTTTTTTAGCGCTCGCAGCGCTGATGACCCCATCTCGGGGAATTCATAAAACCAATCCATTTGGATCTCCTTCTGATACAAAAACGCCTGCATGAACACATGCAGG
>JALQVQ010000058.1 GCA_023260315.1 Burkholderiaceae bacterium | reverse complement strand
CGCCTTGGCGCTGATGCCCGAACTCCAAGGTATTGTCGGTGAAACGCCACTTATGGCGGTCTTGCCCACGATTGCCAGTGTGATGGACGAGATGCTCATTGTTTATTACTTCGACTCGCTTGAGCACTTCGGCGTTCAGCTTGACGAGGTCGCTATGTCACCGGAATTTCAGAAACTGGTTACCAAAGCCAGTGCCTATGGGGCGCTGAAAAGTTCACGGTTGTTGGCAGCCGTCGATTGAGTTTGTTGGCGGGAAAAGGGGATTCCCGCCACTAAAGCCCCCAGACATCCAGTTGTTGTCTATTTCGATTACAACTGGACAACATGGATTCAGCCACACAAATACTTTTAGGCGCGTCAGTTGGTGTCGCCGTTATGGGGCGGCGAACCGCCGTTTGGAAGTCCGCACTTTGGGGTGGCGTTGCCGGCTTGTTGCCCGACCTTGACGTTCTGCTGGATCACGGTGACCCCGTACTCAACATGGTGCGTCACCGTGCTGAAACCCATGCGCTGCTGCTATTGACGCTCTTCGCAATACCGTTTGCTTGGGTCGTGAGTCGTTTGAATAAACAGCAGGATTTATTTGGTTGGTGGTTTGTTGCACTCGGATTGGCGCTCGTCACGCACCCACTGTTGGACCTCTTGACCATTTACGGCACGCAAGTCTTTCAGCCATTTACAGACGAAGCTTATGGCCTGGGTAGCCTATTCATTGTTGACCCTGTTTACTCTCTGGCACTGCTGCTGGGATTGGTAGCAGCCCTGCGCGCCAAGGTGCCGGCGCGCGGCTTACGGTTCAACCAATGGGGTTTGGCGTTTAGTACGTTTTATCTGGCTTGGAGTGTAGCCACCCAAGCTTGGGTCACGCAACATGCGCGTCAATCGCTACAGGCGCTCGGTTTACCCACCGCGCAAGTGCTGGTGACGCCAGCGCCGCTGACCACCTTGCTTTGGCGTGTGGTGTCCATCGACGGTAACCAATTTCACGAGGGGTTTTACGCGCTATTGGATCGTGGTAGACCCATGCGTTTTGATGCGTTTGAGCGCGGGATAGACCTTGCGCAGCCGTATACCGAGCACCCCCACATGCAGCGCTTGGCGCGGTTTAGCGATGGTTTCTTCAAGCTTCACCCCAACGGCGGCAACTTGGTGGTCACGGATTTGCGTATGGGGCAAGAACCCAACTATGTGTTCTCGTTCGACATTGGACCACCACTTGAAGCGGGGGTGGTTCAACCCGTTGCATCCCAAATGCCTTATGGCCTGGATACAGGCCGCGCTTTTGCATGGTTGGGGCAGCGGTTGCTCGGGCGGGAGGTGCAGCCGCCAAGGTTTTGAAGATTCATTCTTGCCCGTTACCCTAAATTCCCAATCCATTGCGCGCCACGAACCAACTGATTAACTTGATGCGTCCGCTCTTCAACAGGTTTGCCGTTTTTGAGTGCGAAGTGGGCGCTGTCGACATAAACCACCGTGCGGCGTTGACCCAACACGACCATCGGCCTTTTGGTAAAGTTGACGCTGGTTTTTGACATGAGGCATGTTTATGGGGAACCAGGCGCATTGGGATGAGGTATACAAGACCAAAGAGCACGATGCCGTTAGCTGGTACGCGCCTCGACTCAGCACGTCGGTCAGCCTGATTCAGCGGGTGACTGCGGCCGACAAAAGCGCAGCGATCATCGACATTGGGGCAGGGCAAGCCACATTGGTCGACGAATTGCTAGCCGATGGCTTTTCTGACCTGAGCGCTTTGGACATTTCAGGTGAGGCGATCGCAAAATCAAAACACCGACTGGGCCCGGCGCATGAGCGGGTCGGTTGGTATTGTGCCGACATTACAACCGCCTCGCTGCCCGCGCATCGGTTTGATGTCTGGCATGACCGGGCTGTTTTTCATTTTTTAACGCTCGCGCAGCATCGTTCACGGTACGTGGCCCAAACGTGTGACGCTGTGAGGCCTGGTGGGCATCTGGTGTTGGCGACATTCGGTCCTGATGGCCCACTGCAATGCAGTGGCCTGCCGGTGGTGCGTTACGACAGTACCCAGCTTGCTTCGGTTTTTAAGGATGCGTTTGAGTTAACCGACAGTGCGCTTGAAAATCACA
>JALQVQ010000001.1 GCA_023260315.1 Burkholderiaceae bacterium | reverse complement strand
GTCGCCTGCGAAGTAAAAATCAAACACACCCGTGAGCGTCTCACCCTCGAACATGGCATTGTCGCGGAACAGGTCCGCATGGACCGGGCCAATGGGTAAAGCCTTGTATTCGGGGAGGGCTTGCACGTGATTTTGAAAAGCGAGTTCTTGCCCCAGCAACGCTGACTGGTCAGGGGTGAGATGCGGAAGGATTGACGGGACGGTCTCATTCCACCATTGCAGCCCCCGCAAGTTGGGCTGGTTGCGCGCAAAGTCTTTACCAGCCATGTGCATGTGGGCGAGGGTCTCGCCCAGCGCAGAGCAGTGGGTCACTTGAGGGGCCAACTGGCTTTTGCCGGTCAGTTTGCTGACGACGGCTGCCGGTTTTCCTGCGACTGTGTGGAGGATGTCACCCCGGCTGTCCGCCATGGGCGCCGGAACTGCCAAGCCTTTGCCAGACAAGTGCTGCATCAACCCCAGGTAGTAGGGAAGTTGTTCGTGGCTGAGGCGCTCAAAGAGGGTCAGAACGTAGGTCTCAGGAACCCCGTTGTTGTCAACCGTCATGAAGAAATTGCTGTTTTCAATGCCGCCACTGATGCCATCAAGGGCGGTCAGCTTGCCGAGCTGCAACGCGTCAACGAGTGTTTGGGCTTCAGCGTCAGAAACGTCGGTGTAAACAGCCATAAAAAATGAGCAAACGATTAAAAACAAAATTCGGCAGGAAGACCAATTCACATTGTAGGGCTTGCGCATAATGTGACCTATGACGACATCAAATACCGAAAAAACGCTTGTGCTGGTTGACGGATCGAGCTACCTGTATCGCGCCTTTCACGCCATGCCCGATTTGCGTGTGGACCGTAACGATCCGCAGAGCGCCCCGACAGGTGCCGTACGCGGCATGATCAACATGATGCAATCGCTGAGCCGTGAGATTGCCTGCGCCCATGCTGTGTGCGTTTTTGATGCCCCCGGTAAAACCTTTCGCGATGAGCTCTATCCCGAATACAAGGCCAACCGTTCGCCAATGCCGGACGACTTGCGTGCGCAAATTCAACCCGTTCACGAAATCGTCAGGCTGATGGGCTGGCCACTTTTGATGGTGCCGGGTGTTGAGGCCGATGATGTCATCGCCACGCTGGCTAAAACCGCTGCTGCGCAGGGATTTCAGGTCATCATCTCGAGCGGTGACAAAGATCTAAGCCAGCTTGTGGACGCGCAGATCACGGTGGTGGACACCATGAATGGCAAGCGCCGTGACGTGGCGGGCGTAACCGCTGAATTCGGCGTGCCACCGCATTTGATGATTGACTACCAGACCCTGGTCGGCGATACCGTAGACAACGTTCCTGGTGTTGCCAAGGTTGGGCCCAAAACAGCGGCGAAGTGGTTAATCGAATACGGCTCCCTCGAGAACCTTCTGGCGCGCGCAGACGAAATCAAGGGCGTTGCAGGACAAAACCTGCGCGACTCGGTGGCGTGGCTGCCGAAGGGGCGCGCGTTGGTGACCATGCGTACCGATTGCGATCTCAGCGCGGACGTGCCAGCCTGGCCCGACATCGAGGGCTTGCGCAAAGGCACGCCGGATGAGGCCGATCTGATGGCGTTTTATGAGCGGATGGGGTTCAAGAGCCTCATTAACAAGGGCTCAGCGCCCGCCGCCGAGAAGGTCTCGGGCCGCTCTGGCGACTTGTTTGGCGTGAGCCCTGCGGCATCAGCCCCCGCCGAATTGGAGGTTGCCGCGAGTTCTGCGGTGAAGGGCGTGTTGCAATACAGCGCGGTCACCGACATGGTGACCCTCAATGAATGGCTGGCCAAGTGCATGGCGGCGCCATTGGTTGCGATCGACACTGAAACCACCTCGCTTGACCCCATGCAGGCCCAGCTGGTGGGGATCAGTCTCAGCGTGGAGCCGGGTGTTGCCGCGTATATTCCGGTCGGGCACGACTACCCCGGTGTGGCAGATCAACTGCCAATCGGTCAGGTTTTGGAGACGTTGCGGCCGTGGCTTGAAAGCGATGCCCACCCGAAGTTGGGGCAACACGTTAAATACGACCGACATGTGCTGGCGAATCACGGTGTGACCGTGCGCGGGTACCAGCATGACACCATGCTGCAGAGCTATGTTCTGGAGGTTCACCGCCCGCACGGACTCGAGAGCCTCGCTGAGCGTCATGTGGGGCGCAAGGGTTTGAGTTACGAGGACCTGTGCGGGAAGGGCGTTAACCAAATCAGCATTGCCCAAGTCGACATTGAGCAGGTCACGCAGTACGCCTGCGAAGACGCCGATCAGTGCCTTGACGTGCACTTGGCGCTTTGGCCCCGCATCCAGCGAGAGCCAGGTTTGGCCCGGATTTATGCCCTTGAAGTGGACAGCAGCGAGGCCTTGTTCCGAATTGAGCGCAACGGTGTTCGGATTGACGCGGCAACGTTAGCCAAACAAAGCCACGAGTTGGGACAACGCATTTTGGCGTTGGAGACAGAGGCGCATGCGCTGGCTGGCAAGCCGTTCAATTTGGCATCTCCCAAACAAATCGGGGACATCTTCTTTAATCAGCTGGGGCTGCCCGTGGTTAAAAAGACGGCCAGCGGTGCACCCAGCACGGATGAGGAGGTGCTGGAAAAACTGGCTGCGGATTACCCGCTGCCAGCGCGCATACTTGAGCACCGTGGACTTGCAAAATTAAAGAGCACTTACACCGATAAATTGGCGGCGCTGGCGCATCCGCAAACCGGACGCGTGCACACCCACTACGCCCAAGCCGTTGCCGTGACGGGACGTTTGTCGAGCAACGATCCAAACTTACAAAACATCCCGATTCGAACCGCCGAAGGTCGTCGCGTCCGCGAGGCGTTTGTTGCGCCGGAGGGCCGCCTGATTGCAAGTGCCGATTACTCCCAAATCGAGTTGCGGATCATGGCGCATCTGAGTGAAGATCCGGCCCTGATTCGTGCGTTTCAGGATGGCCTAGACGTCCACCGCGCGACAGCCGCCGAAATTTTCAATGTCGGTGTTGATCAGGTCACGGGCGAACAGCGTCGCTATGCCAAGGTGATCAACTTTGGCCTGATTTACGGCATGAGTGCTTTTGGCCTGGCGCGAAATTTGGGGATCGACAACACGGCTGCCAAAAACTACATCCAAACCTACTTCGCCCGCTATCCCGGGGTTCGTCGTTACATGGATGACACCCGTGACAAAGCGAAAGCGCAGGGGTATGTCGAGACCGTTTTTGGGCGTCGCCTCTACCTGCCTGAAATCAACTCGCCGAATGGCCCGCGCCGGGCAGGCGCCGAGCGTGCCGCCATTAATGCCCCCATGCAAGGAACGGCCGCTGATTTGATCAAGATGAGCATGCTGAAAGTTCAAGAGGCCCTGGATGCGAATCAAAATGGGGTTTTGATGATCATGCAGGTTCATGACGAATTGGTTTTTGAGCTGCCAGAGGACCAAGTTGGATGGGTGCGGGATGTTGTCCCGGCGCTCATGGCAGGGGTCGCTGACCTCCGGGTTCCGCTTCTTGCTGAGGTGGGTGTGGGCAATAATTGGGAGCAAGCGCACTGACGTATTTAATGGCAAACTTTTGGCAGTTTTAACCTCCACGGAGAACACCATGTCGAATAATTATGCGGATAACCTGTCCGACGCCAAAG
>JALQVQ010000282.1 GCA_023260315.1 Burkholderiaceae bacterium | reverse complement strand
TGACCGTAGCGCATGATGCCTCGCTTGTCGCCGATGGCTTGCGCAAAGGCTTGGCCAAGGGTGATACCAACATCCTCAACGGTGTGATGGCCGTCAATGTGCAAATCGCCTTGCGCTTGAATATCAAGATCAATGAGTCCGTGGCGCGCAATTTGATCGAGCATGTGATCAAAAAAGCCGATGCCGGTGCTCAGGTTGGCAACACCAGTGCCATCCAAATTAACTTGGACACGAATTTGGGTTTCAGCGGTGTTTCGCGTGACATCTCCCTTGCGGGGCGTCTCGTTAACCGGGGCATTCATAAGGCGGCTTTCAGGGCTGTTAGCAAAAGGGCATTCTCTTGGGGTGTTCCCACGGTGATGCGCAAGCAACGGTGCAACAATGGATGCATTGTAGAAACATTCTTCACGAGAACACCGCTTGCTTTCAGGCGTTGAAAGGTCTCTGTTGCGTCTGGCACACGGATGAGGATCATATTGGCCTGGCTGGGAAAGGCCTCACAACCGGGCAACGCGCCAAGCGCCGCGCTCAGCACAGCTCTCTCAGCTCGAATTTCGGCCGCCTGCGCCGCAAATACAGGGGCGTTCTCAAGCGCAAACAACGCGCACTCGGCATTCAGCCCACTCACGTTGTAGGGCGGGCGCAGCTTGTCGATCTCAGAAATTAGTGCCTCGGACCCCAGCATGTAACCCAAGCGAATACCTGCCAGACCAAACTTAGAGAGGGTTCGCATCAACAAAACCTTGCCGTTGGCGACAGGATCTGCACGCATTTCGGTGAGCCACGTGGTGTCCGCAAAGGGTTGGTAGGCCTCATCGACGACGACCAAACCCGGCGCCGCTTTAATGATGCGACGCATCACCGCTGGGTCCCACGCGTTGGCGGTGGGGTTGTTGGGGTTTGCCAAATAAACAACCGCAGGACGATGCTGGGTGATTGCATCGCACATCCCTGCTTCGTCGAGACTGAAGTCAGGCCGTAACGGCACACCCACATATCGAAGACCTTGCCACTGGGCGCTCACGGCGTACATCACAAAACCAGGCTCTGGCGCCAAAATAACCGCGTCTGAGCGGTTGCAGGCCAGCGCAATGAGCGCAATCAACTCATCTGATCCGTTACCAAGCATGAGCTGCATGCCCGATGGCAGATCCACGTAATTCGCTAACGCTTGCTTCAGCGTATCGATGACGCCACCTGGATAGCGGTTGACGGCAACCCGCCCCAAACGCTCACCCAGCCGCTGCTGCATGGCATCTGACAGGCGATAGGGATTTTCCATCGCATCCAACTTCACCATACCAGCGGCGTCCTGCACCACATAGGCGTGCATGCCCTTCAAGTCATCGCGAAATACAGCAGACGGGTCGGTTTGCACGGGCGAGTTGGAAGCATTCATCATGTCAGTGCTCATGACTTGAGCCGCATGGCAGCGGATTCAGCGTGTGCATGCAGGCCCTCACCCAGTGCGAGTGTCTGCGCTATTTTTCCCAACACCTGTGCGCCTTGCGGACTGACTTCAATCAGGCTGCTGCGCTTCTGAAAGTCATACACACCGAGGGGCGAACTGAAGCGCGCCGTCCCTGACGTCGGCAGCACGTGGTTGGGACCTGCGCAATAGTCCCCCAGCGACTCACTGGTGTAGGCCCCGAGAAAGATCGCGCCAGCATGCTTGAGCAGCGGCTCCCATTGATGGGGCGTTGCGCTGGAGACTTCCAGATGTTCCGGCGCAATGCGGTTACTGATTTCACAGGCTTGCGCCATGTCCTCTGTGATGACCACCAAGCCACGGTCATTGATCGATCGCTCAATGATGCTGGCACGTGGCATTGAGGGCAACAACCGATCCATCGCCGCAATGACGGCGTTTGCGTAAGCGGCATCGGGCGTCAGCAAAATGCTTTGCGCCAACTCATCGTGCTCGGCTTGACTGAAAAGGTCCATCGCGACCCAGTCCGCAGGCGTCGTGCCGTCGGCAATGACCAAAATTTCACTGGGGCCAGCGATCATGTCGATGCCCACCTGTCCGAATACTCGGCGCTTTGCGCTCGCCACGTAGGCGTTACCGGGGCCCGTGATTTTGTCAACCTTCTCGATGGTTTGCGTGCCATAGGCCAGCGCTGCCACGGCTTGCGCGCCGCCGATGGTGTAAGCCTTGGTCACGCCTGCGACAAAGCCAGCAGCCAAAACAAGGGCGTTTTTCTCACCACGGGGCGTTGGTACCACCATGATAATTTCAGCAACACCCGCCACGTGCGCAGGGATGGCGTTCATCAAGAGGCTGGATGGGTATGCGGCCTTGCCACCCGGCACGTAAATCCCCACGCGGTCCAGCGGTGTCACTTTCTGACCAAGCAAGGTGCCATCCGCATCGGTGTATTGCCACGATTGGCCCGAGGCTCTTTTTTGGGCTTCATGGTAAGCGCGAATGCGATCTGCAGCCTGCTTCAGGGCATCACGCTGCGCGTCAGGCAAGGCGTCATAGGCCGCCTTCATTTCGGCTTGTGTGATCTCAAGGTCAGCCATCGTGGCCGCCGCCAACCCATCAAACTGCTGCGTGAAGCCCAACACCGCTTGATCACCGTCTCGTCGGACGGCGGCAATGATCTCAGCCACCCGCGACTCAATGGCGACATCGGTATCGCCCGACCAATGCAGACGCGCCTGAAAAGCGGCATCAAACGATGCATCTGCTGTGTTCAAGACGGGAATGTTCAGAACGCCGGGCATAGGTTTTCCAACTTTAAAAAATTTAACTGACTGCGCTTTGAATGGCTTGCAGTATCGGTTGCAGCGCCTCACGCTTGAGCTTCAAGCTGGCGGGGTTCACCACCAAACGTGAACTCACATCCATGATGTGCTCAACCTCAACCAAATGATTGGCCTTCAGCGTGTTGCCCGTAGAGACCAAATCAACGATCGCATCGGCGAGGCCCGTGAGTGGCGCCAGCTCCATACTGCCGTAAAGCTTAATCAAGTCGACGTGAACACCCTTGGCGGCAAAAAATTCACGTGCTGCGTTGGTGTATTTGGTCG
>JALQVQ010000224.1 GCA_023260315.1 Burkholderiaceae bacterium | reverse complement strand
GCGTCGGGTGAGGTGAAGTGGGGCCGTGTCAACGGCATTACTTTGATGTTGCCACACGGTTATGAAGGTCAGGGGCCTGAGCACTCATCGGCACGCCTTGAGCGCTTCATGCAGCTGGCCGCTGACACCAATTTCCAGGTGGTACAGCCCACAACGGCCAGTCAGATCTTTCACGTACTGCGCCGTCAAATGGTGCGGTCGCTGCGTAAGCCATTGATCATCATGACGCCGAAGTCGCTGTTGCGTGCCAAAGATGCGACGTCGCCCTTGTCAGAGTTCACCGCGGGTAGCTTCCAAACCGTTATCCCAGAGAACAACGCGGCTGTGGTCAAGGCGGCGGCAAAGGTGAAGCGCATTGTTTGCTGTTCCGGCAAGGTCTACTACGACTTGGTGCGCAAGCGCGAAGAGATGGGGACCAAAGACGTAGCGATCATCCGGGTTGAGCAGTTGTACCCATTCCCCCACAAGGCGTTTGCTGCTGAAGTCAAACGTTTCGGGAATGCGACAGAGATCGTGTGGTGCCAAGACGAGCCACAAAACCAAGGCGCTTGGTTCTTCGTCCAGCACTACATCCACGAAAACATGCGTGATGGTCAACGTCTGGGTTACGCAGGTCGCGCGGCATCAGCGTCGCCTGCTGTCGGTTATGCACATCTGCACCAAGAGCAGCAGAAAGCCCTCATTGAAGGTGCATTCGGCAAGCTCAAGGGTTTTGTGCTCACCAAATAACTGACACCCCTCAAGCAACTGACAAACCAAGCCCCACGCAACGTCGAACGCGTCGCGTGGTGGCTGCCCCAATATTTCAAGGAATCGAAAGATGGCAATCGTAGAAGTTAAGGTCCCACAACTCTCTGAATCTGTGGCCGAAGCGACATTGATGACGTGGAAGAAAAAGCCCGGTGAAATCGTGGCGATGGATGAAATCCTGATTGAAGTCGAGACCGACAAAGTTGTGCTCGAAGTACCCGCCCCTGCAGCTGGTGTGATGGCCGAGCTGGTTGAGGCTGACGGCGCAACCGTTGCCTCGGAGCAGGTGATTGCACGCATCGATACAGACGGCGCCGCCGCTGCGGCTCCAGCTGCAGCGCCAGCGACGAGCGCGGCTGCCGCTGCGCCGGCGCCTGCAAGTGTTACCGCCTCTGCCTCCGTCAGTAAAGCGGGCGTGGCATCGCCCGCTGCCGCCAAACACATGGCTGATAACGGCATGGCCCCTGGCTCTGTCGCAGGCACCGGTAAAGACGGTCGCGTCACCAAAGGCGATGTCCTTGCTGCCGCGTCAGCACCCAAGGCTGCCGTGTCAACGCCAGCCATTCCAACCGGTGCGCCGAAAGCCGCCTTGCCGCAAGTGCAGACGGTCGCGCCTGACTTGGGCGACCGCCCCGAGCAGCGGGTTCCAATGACCCGATTGCGCGCGCGCGTGGCTGAACGTTTGCTGCAGTCGCAGGCCACCAACGCCATCCTGACCACTTTCAACGAGGTCAACATGGCGCCTATCATGGAGTTGCGTAAGAAGTACCAGGACAAGTTCGAGAAAGAGCACGGCGTTCGCTTGGGCTTCATGAGCTTCTTCGTGAAGGCAGCGGTTGCCGCGTTGAAGCGTTACCCCGTCCTGAACGCATCCGTCGACGGCAATGACATCGTGTATCACGGCTACTTCGATATCGGTATCGCTGTGGGATCGCCACGGGGCCTGGTGGTGCCGATTCTGCGTAACGCTGACCAACTGAGCTTTGCTGAGATTGAGTTGAAGATTGCCGAATTCGGTAACAAAGCGAAGGAGGGCAAGCTCGGCCTCGATGACATGACGGGCGGTACGTTCTCAATCTCGAATGGCGGCGTGTTTGGCTCGATGCTGTCAACCCCCATCATCAACCCCCCGCAAGCGGCGATCCTCGGCGTGCACGCGACCAAAGATCGCGCCGTTGTCGAGAACGGGCAGGTCGTGGTGCGTCCGATCAACTACTTGGCAATGAGCTATGACCACCGAATCATCGATGGCCGCGAGGCTGTTCTTGGATTGGTGACCATGAAAGAGGCGTTGGAAGACCCCTCACGTTTGTTGTTCGGCATCTAAGGGATAGACATGGCACAGTTATTTGACGTCGTTGTTATCGGGGCGGGTCCCGGTGGTTACATTGCAGCCATTCGCGCCGCGCAGTTGGGCTTCCAGGTTGCCTGTATCGACGAGTGGACAAACGCGGCAGGCGGTCCAGCGCCCGGTGGTACGTGTACCAATGTGGGCTGTATTCCCTCTAAAGCCTTGCTGCAGTCATCAGAGCACTACGAGCATGCGGCTCACCATTTTGCCGACCATGGCATTGGGGTGAAAGGTTTGACAATGGACGTGGCAGCCATGATCGGCCGCAAAGACGCGGTCGTGAAGCAAAACAATGACGGCATTTTGTACCTGTTCAAAAAGAACAAGGTGACGTTCTTTCACGGCCGTGGCTCGTTTGTCGGAACCGTCGATAACGGCTTCGAGGTGGCGGTCAGTGGCAAGCAAAATGAGACGCTGAAAACCCGACATGTCATCGTGGCAACGGGCTCGTCCGCAAGGCCGTTGCCCCAGGTTCCGTTTGATGAGGTGAATGTCTTGTCAAACGATGGCGCCTTGCGCGTCGGCGCCGTACCCAAGCGCCTTGGCGTGATCGGCTCCGGCGTGATCGGCCTTGAGATGGGATCTGTTTGGCGCCGTCTGGGTGCCGAGGTGACCGTGCTCGAGGGGTTGCCAACCTTCTTGGGTGCTGTTGACCAACAGATCGCTAAGGAAGCGCACAAAGCGTTCACCAAGCAGGGATTGCAGATCGAGCTGGGCGTCAAAGTCGGCGAGATTAAAAACACCAAAAAAGGCGTGACGATTGCCTATGATGATGCCAAGGGTGCCGCTCAAACGTTGGCGGTTGATAAGCTCATCGTCTCCATCGGTCGGGTGCCCAACACGCAAGGTCTGAACGCAGAGGCTGTCGGTCTGAAGCTTGATGAGCGCGGCGCAATTGTCGTTGACGATAATTGCCGTGCGAGTGTGGCGGGCATTTGGGCGGTCGGCGATGTGGTGCGGGGCCCGATGCTTGCGCACAAAGCGGAGGAAGAGGGCGTCGCGGTTGCAGAACGCATTGCGGGTCAGCATGGGCACGTTGACTTCAACCTGATTCCTTGGGTGATTTACACCAGCCCTGAGATTGCATGGGTGGGTAAGACCGAACAGCAATTGAAGGCAGACGGCGTGGCATTCAAGGCGGGCACATTCCCGTTCTTGGCAAATGGTCGAGCCCGTGCTTTGGGTGACACCACAGGTATGGTCAAGATGCTCGCAGACGCCACAACAGATGAAATTTTGGGCGTTCACGTCGTTGGGCCCATGGCCAGCGAACTCATTGCTGAGGCATGCGTTGCGATGGCATTCAAGGCCAGTAGCGAGGATATCGCGCGCATTTGTCACGCACACCCGTCGCTGTCAGAGTCCACGAAGGAGGCCGCGTTGGCGGTTGATAAGCGCACGTTAAACTTCTAAGTCGCGTTGCTGGTTTAATAGCCAGCAGTCAGTCGACTCAAGCGACCGCGGGAGCCTGTGCACCCAGCGGTCGTTTTTCTTGGCTCCTGTCACCGATTGCCCTGCCATTCATTTATGTCTGCTCGCCCGACCGATCGCTCCTCGTCTGCCGTTGTTGATGCCTACGCCGCCGCTTTAAAAGCCAAAGGTTATGCGTCCGATCCTGCACAGGAGCGCGCCATCGCCGCCCTCCAGCGTTGTGCCAATGATTGGGCGGTATACAAAAGCAAGCGTTCAAACGCCCTCAAGAAGATGTTTTCCCGGCCGCCCATTCCCCGCGGTGTCTATATGTTCGGTGGCGTCGGACGGGGTAAAAGTTTTCTGATGGATTGCTTTTTCCAAGCAGTGCCCATTGAGCGTAAAACGCGTTTGCACTTCCATGAATTCATGCGTGAGGTGCACCGTGAATTGCGTGAGTTACAAGGAACCGTTAACCCCCTCGATGAGTTGGGTAAGCGCATGGCGCAGCGTTTTAAGCTGGTTTGTTTTGATGAGTTTCACGTGGCGGATGTGACGGACGCCATGATTTTGCATCGTCTCCTCGTGGCCCTGTTTGCCAACGGTGTGGGCTTTGTTACGACCTCAAATTTCAAGCCAGATGACCTGTATCCCAACGGTCTGCATCGCGATCGAATTCTGCCTGCGATCGACCTGCTGAACGATCGCCTTGAGGTCTTGAACGTTGACGCGGGCACCGACTATCGCAGCCTCACGCTGGCGCTGATGGACTTTTATCATCAACCGAATGGCGCTGAGGCTGATGCCGCAATGGGCCGGGCTTTCGACTTGTTGGCTGAGGCTCAGGACGAGCCGCCCGTGGTGCATATTGAGGCTCGAGACATCGTTGCGCGCCGGAAAGCGGGTAGTGTGATTTGGTTCGATTTCCGCGTTTTGTGTGGCGGGCCACGGTCGCAAAATGACTACCTTGAGATCGCCTCTCAGTTCCAGACGGTTTTCTTGAGT
>JALQVQ010000203.1 GCA_023260315.1 Burkholderiaceae bacterium | reverse complement strand
CTTGATGTTCGTCATGTGCACAAAGCCTTCGGCGGCAACCAAGCAGTGAACGATGTGTCGTTCAGCTTGCATGCGGGCGAGTTGCTCGCCCTCATCGGCCCCAATGGGGCGGGCAAATCTACCACCTTCAATTTGGTCAACGGTCAGCTCGCACCCGACAGCGGCGACATCACCCTTGATGGTGTGTCGCTGCTGGGCCTCCAACCCCACGAGCTGTGGCGCCTAGGCGTGAGTCGCACGTTTCAAATTGCCCAAACCTTTGGCTCGCTCACCGTGGTGGAGAACGTGCAAATGGCCCTGCTGTCGGCTGATGGGCAATCGCTCTCACCATGGCGACGCGCCACGCATTACCGACATGACGACGCATTGGCCTTGCTCGCCCAGGTGCATTTGCATGAACACGCGAACCGCCCTTGCAGCGCACTCGCGTACGGCGATGTGAAGCGCTTAGAGCTCGCCATGGCGCTGGCCAACGAACCCCGCGTGTTGCTGATGGACGAACCCACTGCCGGCATGGCACCCGATGAACGCCATGCCACCGATGAAGATCGCCATCGAACCAGAGCCCGGAATGCCAAATAACAAGGTTGGCACCAAACCCCCACCTTCCTTGGCGTTGTTTGAACTCTCGGGGCCAATCACACCGCGAATATCACCTTTACCGAATTGGCTTTTGTCTTTGGTGGTTTGCACCGTGTGACCGTAGGCGATCCAGTCAACAACGGAACCGCCCAGTCCTGGAATGACCCCGACCAGCACACCAATTGAAGAGCAACGGATCGACAGCCAACGGTTCTTCCACCAATCACTCACTCCCACTCGCCAACCGGCCCCTAACTTCGCCTCACCGGCAATCGCAGTCCCTTGGCGTAACAAGGCAACAATCTCTGGAATCGCGAAAATACCCAACCCAACAATGACCAATTTGAGGCCGTCGTACAGGTAGGGATATTCGTAAGAACTCATGCGCGCGGACCCCCCGGCACTGGCGGCTCCAATCGTGCCAACCAAGATACCCAAGGCGGCTGATGCGAGCCCCTTAACGGGGACACGCCCCGCCAAAATAGCAACCATCGACAAGCCCAGGATGGTCACCATCAACATTTCGGGCAGGCCAAAGGCCAACACAACGGGCCGCGCGACCAAAACAAATGCGGTCAAGACCAGCGCGCCAAAAAGGCCACCAAACAAGGAGGCGGTAAATGCCGCCGACAGAGCCCGTGCCGCTTGCCCCATCTTGGCCAATGGAAAGCCATCGAGCACCGTCGCTTGCGAAGCAGACGACCCTGGGATACCCATCAATACACTGGAAAACGTATCCGATGTCGGAATCACCGCCACCAAGCCCACCATCAAAGCCAAGCCTGCAATGGGATCCATGCCGTAAACGAAAGGCAACACCAAGCTCAAGCCGGCGATACCGCCCAGTCCCGGGAAGACGCCGACAGACAATCCCAACAAAACACCCCCGGCCAAATAGGCCAACTGGGTGGGATGAAAAATCAAATCGAATGCGGCACCAAGTGCGCCCCACGCTGTGATGACTGATTCGACTTACAGAAAATCCCATGACGTTCCCAATGACCACTACCAAAGTTATTGGACAACGTTCGGATTGCTCTTCATCGTGTTTGGGGCGATCGCTTTGATTGGGCAGTTGCTATTCCTTAACTGGCGTAGCTGGCTTCCCGGAGCGGAAGGCTCGAGTTCCACTTTAGAGGGCGTAAGAGCTTCAGTGGATACCGTTATTTCTCAATTGTGTTAAGAGAGGAAATTACTATGTGGCGCATTTGGCGTGTGATAGATCCCCGCAAGGCCATCGTCCTAACAGGTCTGATGATTGCCTTTATTTCAACCTCGATTCACCTGATTCAAATCAGTGGCGATCGATACAACATCAACAGCTGGCACCCCGATACGGCAAAAGCCGCAGCGGCGCGCGTCCAGTCGCAAAACGCGGCATTGCCGCAAAAGTCATAAGGGCGCGAGCTTTTATGGGACAGGTGCTTTGTTCATTTTGAATATCGCACCTGTCATTTACGAACATTTGTAATGACACCAGCAGGGCCCTTAATTCAGCCAATTGGGCGGAGGATACAACCATGTCCATGTTAAGTTTTGAACGCAAATACCGCGTCCGCGGTGGGACCCTGTTCGGGGGTGACCTTTTTGATTTCTGGGTCGGTCCGTTTTACGTCGGTTTCTTTGGCATCACCACCATCTTCTTTACGTTGACTGGGACGGTGATGATTTTGTGGGGCGCCGCGATGGGACCCACCTGGAATTTATGGCAAATCAACATCGCGCCGCCAGATATTTCCTACGGCCTCAAATTCGCGCCAATGATGGAGGGTGGCCTTTGGCAACTCATCACGGTTTGTGCGCTCGGTGCGTTTGGATCTTGGGCACTGCGAGAGGTTGAAATTTGCCGCAAGCTGGGCATGGGACTGCACGTCCCCGTCGCTTTCAGCATGGCGATTTTGGCGTATGTGAGCTTGCAAGTCATTCGCCCAGTGTTGATGGGTGCGTGGGGTCACGCCTTCCCTTACGGCATCTACAGCCACCTTGATTGGGTGAGCAACACCGCCTACCAATACCTGCACTTCCACTACAACCCGTGGCACATGATCGCGGCGAGTCTTTTCTTCGCCACCACACTGGCGCTCTCGATGCACGGTGGCTTGGTGCTCTCAGCCACCAACCCTGGCAAAGGGGAGGTCGTCAAGACACCCGAGCATGAGGATACGTTCTTCCGTGACCTCATCGGCTACTCGGTCGGCACATTGGGTATTCACCGCCTCGGCCTCTTTTTGGCACTGGCTGGCGTCTGGTTTGGCATCGTTTGTATCGTTGTCAGTGGTCCCTTCTGGACTGGCGCTTGGCCCGAGTGGTGGAGCTGGTGGCTCAACATGCCCATCTGGCGCACCTGATTAAAAAGTGAGGAAATTGAAATGGCTCAATATCAAAATCTTTTCACCTCGGTGCAGCCGGTTGGCCCGCTGCACGATGGCGTCGAGTTACCTCGCGGCGACGATAAACGCCTCGGGAAACCCTTCTTGTTCCACCTGTTGGGACGCATCGGTAACGCCCAAATTGGACCGATCTACCTAGGCACCCTGGGTTTTGCCTCACTGCTGTTCGGTATTGCCGCGTTCAACATCATCGGCTTCAATATGCTGGCGTCGGTTGACTGGAATCCCATTCAACTTATTCGGCAGTTATTCTGGCTCGCACTTGAACCACCAGCACCCGCCTACGGATTGGGTTTCCCACCGCTTGATCAAGGCGGATGGTGGCTCATTGTGGGTTTCCTTCTCACCATCTCAATCATTTTGTGGTGGGTGAGAACCTACCGCCGTGCGCGCCAGTTGGGCATGGGAACCCATATTGCGTGGGCCTTTGCAGCAGCCATTTGGCTCTATCTGGTGTGCGGCTTCTTCCGCCCCATCATGATGGGCAGCTGGTCTGAGGCCGTGCCGTTCGGGATCTTCCCGCACCTTGACTGGGTCTCAGCCCTGTCCTTGCGTCACGGCAACCTGTTCTACAACCCCTTCCACGCGCTGTCGATTGTGTTTTTGTATGGCTCTGTCTTGCTGTTCGCGATGCACGGTGCCACGATTCTGGCGGTGACCCGTTACGGCGGCGAGCGCGAAATCGAACAAATCGTTGACCGCGGTACCGCCTCTGAACGCGCCGCCCTCTTCTGGCGCTGGACCATGGGCTTTAACGCCACGATGGAATCGATTCACCGCTGGGCGTGGTGGTTCGCGGTCCTGAGTCCCCTGGTTGGTGGTATCGGCATTCTGTTAACGGGCCCTGTTGTTGATAACTGGTACCTGTGGTCCATCAAGCACGGCGTTGTACCCGCCTATCCATTAGAGGGTGCCCCGGTCATGGACCCCGCACTCATGGGAGCGAAATAATGAAACTCTTTTCAAAAATCGCCTTAATGCTGGCCGCTGTGGTGACGCTGTCAGCTTGCGAACGACCACCCATTGTGACGGTCCAAACCGGCTACCGCGGTACCGGCATGGAGCAGGTCTACAACCCACGGACTTTGGCGAAGGAAGCGGCTTTGAACCAAGCGCCAGCGCCAGCACCTGAGGCTTCGCCAGATGGCCCGAAGGCCAGTCTGGTGTATCAAAACGTGCAGGTTCTTGGTGACTTGAGTGTCGGGCAGTTCGTTCGCCACATGACATCGATTACCGAGTGGGTGGCACCCAAAGAGGGGTGCGCGTATTGCCACAACGTTCAGAACTTTGCGGAAGACTCAAAGTACACCAAGATCGTTGCGCGACGCATGATCCAGATGACGCAAAAAGTCAACCAAGACTGGAAGACGCACGTCGCCGATACCGGTGTCACCTGCTATACCTGCCACCGCGGGAACAACATTCCTCAGCAGGTTTGGATGGCACCGAAAGACCGCAAGTACGTGAACAGCCTGCTGGGTGATTTGGCTGGCCAAAACATCGCAACAAAAGCGGCTGGTTTGAGTTCGTTGCCCTTTGACCCCTTCACCCCCTACTTGAAAGATGCACTGCCCATCCGCGTGAACGGCAACGAGGCAATGGCGGGTGTCAGCAGCAACGCCAACCGTGCCTCATTGAAGCAAACTGAGTGGACCTACTCACTGATGATGCACATGTCGGACTCGTTGGGCGTGAACTGCACCTACTGTCACAACACACGAGCCTTCCAATCGTGGGAAGAGTCACGCCCCCAGCGTGTCACCTCGTGGTACGGCATTCGGATGGCGCGTGAAATCAACAACGACTACATCGTTCCCCTCACGGATCAGTTCCCCGCGTCAAGGCTGGGCCCCAAGGGTGATGTCGCAAAAGTCAACTGCAGCACCTGCCACCAAGGCGCCTTCAAGCCCCTTTATGGCGCGCAGATGGCCAAGCACTACCCTGAGCTGCAAACGGTCAGTAAGCCTTAAGATTTGAGGCAAAAAGGACCTGGACCTTATTGGGTGCAGGTCCTTTTTTATTGCCATCACGCACCCACGCATGTCACCGCCTAAAGACACTGAAACACCCAGCCAAACCGTTGTTTTGCTGCTTGCTGATATCGCCCCTGCACATCGCTTGTGGGGATGGTCTCGCTTGGTCAAGGGAACGGCTGCATTGAATCAAACACCCGGCCTGCTGTTCTCGAAAATCTTAGGGAGCGGGTACGAGGGCGGTTTTGGTCTGAAGCCGAGTGCGTCGCGGCAAGGTGTTTTCGGGCTTTTCAATTCGGCGGCAGCAGCGGCGTATTTTCTCAACCGAAGCGATGAGGTCGCTGCCTACCGCGAACGGTCTAGCGAACTCCTCACCATCACATTACAAACCTACGCTTGTCGAGGCACGTGGGATGGTCAAGCGCTGGACGTTGCCACCCGTACGCCCGAGACGGGCCCGATCGCCGCACTCACCCGGGCATCCATCCGCCCGCCGAAAGCACGCGCATTTTGGCGCTACGCGCCCGCTTCACAGACCGCGTTGGAATCATCCGCTGGCTGCCAACTCGCGGTGGGTTTGGGCGAAGCGCCTTTAATCCGACAAGCCACTTTTACCGTATGGGACAGCGTTGACGCCATGAACGCCTACGCCCGAACAGGCCCTCACCTTGAGGCGATTCAAGTCGCTCACCAAAAGCGATATTTTGCCGAATCCATGTTTGCGCGCTTCACGCCCATCCACATGAATGGTGTGTGGCGCGGAAAGCAATATGCCTAAAGGGTCACGCGGTAGCCGCGTTGTGGTGATCGGCGCAGGGATCGGCGGGCTGATCAGCGCTTTGGTTTTGGCGCATCGTGGCCTCCAGGTCACGCTGCTCGAAAGTGCCGAGACCCCGGGTGGGAAAATCCGGCAAATCCATGTTGACGGCAACGGCATCGACGCCGGTCCAACCGTGTTCACGATGCGTTGGGTCCTCGATCAGATGTTGGCCGAAATGGGAACGTCACTCAGTGAAATTCTGCCGCTCGAGCCACTCAATGTGCTGGCCCGCCATGCCTGGGACGGCCGGCCGGGCACGCTGGACTTGTTCGCCGACCCCGCGCAGTCGGCGGAGGCCATCGGGCGATTCAGCAGTCCGCAAGAGGCACGTCGCTTTCTGGGTTTCTGCGATCAAGCGCGCGCGCTTTATGACACCCTTGAGAAACCCTATATTCGCAGCGAGCGCCCCACTCTCCTCAGCATGGTGAGCGATTTGGGGCCTCGCGGGTTGTCCACACTCGCCGGCTTGGGACCCTTTGCCAGCCTTTGGCGGCAGCTGGGTCAACACTTCCATGACACCCGCTTACAACAACTGTTTGGTCGTTACGCCACCTATTGTGGCTCATCGCCATGGTCCGCGCCTGCGACGCTGATGTTGGTCGCGCAGGTTGAAATGGACGGCGTTTGGTCGGTCAAGGGTGGTATGCACCAGAT
>JALQVQ010000200.1 GCA_023260315.1 Burkholderiaceae bacterium | reverse complement strand
CAGCTTGGGAGCGCGTTGATTCACAACGCTTTGAGCCACCCGGGCCTCGCTGATGAGGCCCTTGGCAACGAAGTCATCGAGAACCTTGGCTAACTCACCCGCTTCGGTTTCGAGGTTGGCGAGCTTACGCGCCAGCTCGCTGCGCGAATGTTCACGCTGGCTCAAGAGCCGCAACACGCGACCCTTGATTGAGAGGCTCGGCATTCCCATGGTGTGACGAATTAGAGGGCGATTTCACCGTCCTCGGAAATGTCAGCAACTGGGGGGAGATCGGCGGCCGCGGCGGCCGCGGCGACAGCTGCGGCTTTGCCCGCCTTGGTTCCAGGCGCTGGGGGCGCCTTCACGGGCGCAAGGGATTCGCGCAGTGGCACGCCCAGGGCGGCACGCACCTTGTTTTCGATCTCACGCGCCAAACTTGGGTTTTCTTTCAGAAAGTCACGCGCGTTGTCACGACCTTGTCCAATCTTCTCGCCTTGGTAGGCGTACCAAGCACCCGATTTGTCGATGATGCTGTGGGCCACGCCCAAGTCGATGATTTCACCTTCCAGGCTAATGCCCTTGCCGTACATGATGTCGAACTCAGCGGTCTTGAAGGGGGGTGCGACTTTGTTTTTAACGACTTTGACGCGGGTCTCGTTACCGGTCAGTTCCTCGCCCTTCTTGATCTGGCCAATCCGGCGGATATCGAGGCGAACAGATGAATAAAACTTCAAAGCGTTACCGCCTGTTGTGGTCTCAGGGCTGCCAAACATGACGCCGATCTTCATGCGGATTTGGTTAATAAAGATGACCGTGCAGTTCGCTTTCTTGATGCTTGCGGTCAATTTGCGCAGCGCCTGGCTCATGAGGCGGGCTTGCAAGCCAGGTAGTGAATCGCCCATATCGCCCTCGAGCTCGGCCTTGGGGGTCAAAGCCGCAACGGAGTCGACAACGATCAGGTCAATGGCGGCGGAGCGGACCAAGCTGTCCACCACCTCGAGTGCTTGCTCGCCCGTGTCGGGTTGTGAGATCAACATGTCCTCAAGGCGAACGCCCAAGGCTTGTGCGTACTGAACGTCAAGTGCGTGTTCGGCGTCAACGAAGGCGCAGACGCCACCCAGCTTTTGCATCTCGGCGACAACTTGCAGAGTCAAGGTTGTTTTGCCAGATGATTCCGGGCCATAGATTTCAATCACACGACCGCGGGGCAGGCCGCCGACGCCGAGCGCGACGTCAAGGCCCAAGGAACCCGTTGAGACCGTTTGTATGTCCTCAAGTACCTCACCCGCACCCAAGCGCATGATGGTGCCTTTTCCGAACTGCTTCTCGATTTGAGACAGCGCGGCTTGCAGGGCCTTGGCCTTTTCGGTGTTGATGCCTTTGACGGGTGCGTCCATGTGATTTCTCCGGTGCGTAAGTGTTGAAAGTGTCCAGCGTCTAGAACCGTGTGGTTGCGTACAGGCTGGATGCTTGAACAGTAGTTTAGCGGGATATAAAAAAATATATACGATTTAATGGTCAGTTTGCCTTACTATTAACCCATGCCCGTTTATCGACCACCGCCCAGCCCCAATGATTGGCGGCGCAGCCATTTGGGACGCCTGATGGGTGACGCTTTGCGGCGCTTTGACGCCCGCGTCATGAGCCTGATGGCACACGATGCCCACGTGCCCCTCGCGTTGTCCAATTTGGCCGCGCGGGAGCAAATCGGCGCGGCACACGTCCACCTCACCCGTCACCTCCAACGCCACGGGTCTCGCCTCACCGACCTCGCTGCGGCAGCGGGTATGAGCAAGCAGGCAATGGGTGATTTGGTCAATCAATGCGAGGCATGGAACCTCGTCAAGCGCGCGCCCGACCCCCATGACAAACGCGCCAAACTGGTCTTGTTCACCGATGACGGCTTGGCTTGGCTGGCTGCCTTTGAACGCGCCATTGCGGTGGCTGAACAAGAGTTCAAACAGCACGTGGGCGATGAGGTGGCAACGGTTGTATCGATTGGCTTGGAGGCCTACGGTCACGGTGCGTAGCATCCGCACTTACCCCTAGTGACGTTTGGCGATAATGCACCCATCGTTTACCCATAATTTCAAGTGCTACGGAGACTTTGATGCGAATTCTTATCGCCGAAGATGACCAGGTTTTAGCCGACGGCCTGCTGCGAACGCTACGCGCTGCCGGCGCCGCTGTTGATCACGTGCCCAACGGCTCAGAAGCCGACGCCGCCCTGATGACCAGCACCGAGTTTGACCTGCTGATCCTGGATCTGGGTCTGCCCAAAATGCATGGTCTGGACGTTTTAAAGCGGCTGCGCGCGCGCGGCAACACATTGCCCGTGTTGATTTTGACCGCAGCCGACAGCGTAGAAGACCGCGTGAAAGGCCTCGACTTGGGCGCAGACGACTACATGCCCAAACCTTTCTCACTACCGGAGCTTGAGGCCCGCGTGCGTGCCTTGGTGCGTCGGGGCATGGGCGGAACATCCAGCCAAATTAAACATGGGCCGCTGGTTTATGACCAGCAAGGCCGCGTCGCGACAATCGATGGCGCGATGGTCGAATTGTCAGCCAGAGAGCTCGGCTTGCTTGAGGTTTTGCTGCAGCGCGCGGGCCGTTTGGTCAGCAAAGATCAACTCGTTGAGCGCCTTTGTGAATGGGGCGATGAGGTGAGCAACAACGCCATTGAGGTGTACATCCACCGGTTGCGCAAAAAGATTGAAAAGGGCCCCATCCGCATCGCGACGGTTCGTGGCCTTGGGTATTGCCTTGAAAAAATCCCCGACTGATTTGCCGAACGCCGACCTCGCGTTCGGCTTATTTCAGCGCGAGCAACGCAGCCTGTTCGGGGAAATTCTCGACTGGATGCTAACGCCCTTGCTGCTGCTTTGGCCGCTGAGCTTGGCGCTGACGTGGTGGGTGGCACAAGGCATTGCCGCGAAGCCCTACGACCGCGCACTCGAATACAACCTGCGCGTCATGGCACCTCTGGTGAAATTCGACCAACGCACCGTCACCTTCACGTTGACACGTGAGGCCCAAGACTTGATGCGCACCGACGACAGTGACTTGATTTACTACCAAGTCTTGGGCCCGCAGGGCACAGCGATTGCGGGGGAGAGCGATTTCCCAATCCCCGCGGGTAACGTGGCCCCCAATATCGGCATGCCGCAACTGCGCGACGACGTGATTCGTGGGCAAACGGTCCGCGTGGCCTACATGTGGGTACAGGCAACAGACAGTGCGGGGCCTCTGGCGTTGTTGCAAGTCGCCGAGACGCTTGAAAAGCGATCGACGCTGGCAACCGAAATTATCAAGGGTGTGATGGTTCCCCAATTCATCATCTTGCCACTGGCCGTGCTTTTGGTATGGCTCGCGCTGGTGCGCGGCATTCGGCCGTTAAATCGCCTCGAACAGCGCATCCGCGCGCGCAAACCAAACGACCTCAGCCCACTGGATGACTCGTACGTTCCGCAAGAGGTTGCGCCGTTGGTGCAGTCCATCAACGACCTGCTTGAGCGCCTCACGCTGTCACTCACAACGCAACGTCGCTTCTTAGCCGATGCGGCACACCAACTCAAAACGCCCCTTGCCGGATTGCGCATGCAGGCCGATTTGGCGCAACGCGAGCGTGACCCACAAGACCTGCTTTTGGCACTGACGCAAATTGCGCGTTCAAGCGTGCGCGCCACCCACACAGTCAATCAATTGCTGGCGCTCGCGAAAGCAGAATCAACGGGGCGCACCTTGCCAACCCTGAAGGTTGATTTGGCAAAAGTAACCGTCGAAGTGATGCAAGACTGCGTGCCACGCGCCATCGAGAAGGGCATCGACATTGGCTATGAAGGGCCTGACTCATTGCCCCCAGAGTGTCTGATGGAGGGCAATGCAACACTGCTGCGTGAGCTTGTGCGAAATCTCACAGACAACGCCATCAACTACACGCCCTCCGGCGGTATGGTGACCATTCGCCTGCTGGTTGACCCCTTCAGCCACGTCTTGGTTTTACAAGTTGAAGACAACGGGCCCGGTATTCCAGCCGACGAGCGCTCGTTGGTGCTGCAACCTTTTTACCGGTCACTTGGCACCAACGTCGATGGGTCGGGGTTGGGCTTGGCAATCGTGCAGGAAATCGCCCAACAGATGCAAGCGGTGATTGAGATGAGCGACGCCAGCGCCAACCGCAAACCGCCTGGCTTGCTGGTGACGGTCCGCTTCCCCGCGCCGGCACCCCAAACCGAGTTAGCCCACCACCCGTAACAGGCGTTAAGCCGCAGGCTTGGGCGCAGGCTCGAGCTGGTAACGCTCTGCAGCCACCACCTGCGCCAATTGCGGCAATGCCAGGAGGCGGCTCGCCAACGCGAATAAACGCGGATAGCTTTGTAAGGTCAGCCCTGCCAAACCCGACCACCGCAGCAGCGTGGTGGCGTAGGCATCAAGGGCGCAGGGCGCGTCGCCCATCAACCATGCGTCGGACCCAACTGAAGGGCACATGGCATCAAGCGTCTGCAGCTGCGCGTCGTATACCTTGACGTTGTGCGCTTTGACGTGGGCTTTTGCTTCAGCATCAGACGCGAATTTGTGCGTCATAAACACGTGTGCAAACGTGGCGTGCATGGCCCCATTCATCCAGGCCAATGTGCTGAGT
>JALQVQ010000199.1 GCA_023260315.1 Burkholderiaceae bacterium | reverse complement strand
TCTATGACCTGCCTTTGTGCCAATAGCCCGGGAGAAAAACGCATTTCCATAGCCAAAGCGTCCTGCCCGCGGGTCATGTTGATGTAGACGTCAGCTAGCAATTCGGCGTCTAGCAGGGCCCCGTGCAACGTGCGACCTGAGTTATCGACTTCCAAACGGTCGCACAAGGCGTCGAGGCTGTTTCGCTTGCCAGGAAACAGGTCTTTGGCCATCGCCAGACTGTCAATGACGTTGCTGGCAAGCTCTTTCACGGTCGGCAGGTTGAGCCGCTCAAACTCTTTGTTTAAAAAACCGACGTCAAATGGCGCGTTATGGATGATCAGTTCTGCGCCTCTTAGGTAATCAACCAGCTGCGAGGCAATGGCTGCAAACTTGGGCTTGTCCTGCAAAAACTCGTTACTGATGCCGTGAACCTTGAGCGCATCTTCGTGACTTTCCCGCTCAGGATTGATGTACAGGTGCAAGTTGTTGCCCGTGGGCTTGCGCTGGAACAGTTCAACGCAGCCGATTTCAATAATGCGATCGCCATCCGCAGCCGATAGGCCTGTGGTTTCGGTGTCTAAAACGATTTGGCGCATTGGGGTAAGGGCTTCTAGTGGTTTTCTTTGGCGTGGTTGATTGAGTACTTCGGTATTTCTACCACGACATCAATCTGGCTGAGAATCGCCTGGCAGCTTAAACGCGAGCTCGGCTCGAGCCCCCAAGCACGGTCCAACATGTCTTCTTCGCCCTCCTCGGGCTCGTCCAAACTGCTTGCGCCCTCACGCACAATAACGTGGCAAGTGGTGCAGGCGCAGCTCATCTCGCAGGCGTGCTCAATGTTGATGTGGTTATCCAGCATCGCCTCACAGATCGAGGTGCCTGCAGGCGCGCTGATGGTGGCACCATCAGGGCAGTATTCAGGATGGGGCAGGATTTTAATTTGAGGCATAAGACGCTCGGTTAAACAGCATTGAGGTTTTTACCCGCTAGGGCTTGGGTGATGCCACGATTCATTCGAGCAGCGGCAAAGGGCTCTGTTGCCGCTGCCAGGGCTTTGGTGACGGCTTCAATCTGCGCCGCATCATCGCTGGACTTCAAGGCAACGACCGCTGCGATGTGTTCATCGATAACAGCGCGCTCTGCAGGATTGAGCAAATCACCATCGGCATTCAAGGCGCTTTGGGTCGCTAAGATCATGCGCTCAGCGTCAACGCGTGCTTCCACGACAGCACGCGCTTTGATGTCCGCCTCAGCGGTTGCGTAACTGTCGCGTAGCATATCGGCAATCTGGTCATCGGACAGGCCGTAACTGGGCTTCACATCAATGTGGGCTTGCACGCCCGAGAGGGTCTCGACAGCGTCGACCTGCAGCATGCCATCGGCATCGACGGTAAAGCTCACGCGAATGCGTGCAACGCCCGCAGCCATTGGCGGGATACCCCGCAGCTCGAAGCGCGCCAAACTGCGGCAGTCAGCGACCAAATCCCGCTCGCCCTGCACCACGTGCAAAGCCAATGCGGTTTGGCCATCTTTAAAGGTGGTGAAGTCTTGTGCGCGTGCAGTCGGTATGGTGCTGTTACGCGGAACGATGCGCTCAACCAGGCCACCCATGGTCTCAATACCGAGCGATAAGGGGATCACGTCCAGCAACAACAGGGCGTCGCCTGTGTGGTTGCCTGCTAATTGATTGGCTTGGATGGCGGCCCCCAACGCGACCACCTCATCGGGGTTCAGGTTGGTGAGTGGCGGCTGACCAAACAGCGCGGCGACAGCATCGCGGATCACGGGCATACGGGTTGAACCGCCGACCATCACGACACCGTCGATAGCCGACTTGTCGAGCTCGGCATCACGCAGTGCGCGGCGAACGGCTTGCAACGTCCGTTGTGTGAGGGCCTCCGTCGCTTGGGCAAAGGCATCCCGACCAATCGTAACGTGAACATCGCCACTGTCTAATGGACAGCTTAAGGTGGCCTCGGTCACGCCGTCAGCGGATAAGGCTTCTTTGCACTTGCGCGCAGCCGCATAAAGGTTGGCTTTATCGGCGTTTGACAGGGTTTCGGGTGCGGGTGCGTGATCGCCCAAGCCTTGCTGTAAAGCGAAATGGGCCAAGGCGCGGTCATAGTCATCACCGCCCAGCGCCGAATCACCACCGGTGGCCAGGACCTCAAAAACGCCCTCGGTGAGCCGGAGAATCGAAATGTCAAAGGTGCCGCCGCCGAGGTCGAATACGGCATACAGCCCCTCACTGGCCTGATCGAGCCCGTAGGCAATGGCTGCAGCGGTGGGTTCGTTGATCAGGCGAAGCACGTTGATACCCGCCAGTTGCGCGGCATCTTTTGTGGCTTGGCGTTGGGCATCATCAAAATAGGCGGGCACGGTGATGACCGCACCGAAGAGGTCATCATCGAAGCTGTCCTCCGCTCTGAACCGAAGGGTCGCCAGTATTTCCGCGCTGATTTCAACGGGCGTTTTAGGTCCGACGCGGGTTTCCACGCTCGCCATACCGGGTGTATCGAGCACCGCGTACGGCAGGTTGTCCACGTCGTGTACGTCAGCGCGCACACGGCCCATCAATCGCTTGACTGAAACGATGGTGTTAGCCGCATCAGTGGCTTGCCCCGCCAATGCCTCAAACCCAATTTGACGACCACTACCCTCACCTGTGTAGCGCACAACACTGGGCAATATGACGCGGTCATGTTCGTCTGGCAAACACTCCGCAATGCCGTTGCGAACACTGGCCACCAATGAGTGCGTGGTTCCTAAATCGATGCCGACGGCGATGCGGCGCTGGTGTGGATCGGGTGATTGTCCGGGCTCAGAGATTTGTAATAAGGCCATATCGATTCGTTAGGGCGTCAAGGCGTCCAGTTGTTGGTTGACGTCTTTTAGAAAGCGTTCGATGAACATCAGCGCCCGAATGGCCCCGACCGCTTGAGCGGTATCGGCCGTCGTGTCAAAAGCGGCTTCCGCTTCGCTCAGCCACGCCTTTGTGGCGTTTGCTGGCAAAAGCCTCTTCGGGGAGCCCTTGGTGTTCTCTTTTACCGGTCTCCTGGTTGCCTCCATCATCGTCAATCTACCTTTTGCCATCCAGCCCATCCAACGTGCCTATGAGGCAATCCCCACC
>JALQVQ010000070.1 GCA_023260315.1 Burkholderiaceae bacterium | reverse complement strand
TAAGGATTTCAAAAGCATCAAATATTGCTAGTTTCTTAGTTGCAGCCGCGTTCTTTAGCCTATCTGCACTTACGTCATCTTCAGACCCAGTAAGTATTTGCTCTTCGGCTACTTTTATAAGCTCGTCAACTGCCCGTTGCCCAGCTCGTATTATATTCCTTTTCGTTTCCTTGATGTCCCTATAAAATTGAAATTGAATTGCTTTGTACGCGGTAAAGACGTTCACCTTCTATTATGAATTCGTATTCACTGTGTGGAGTGAATCCAACAACATCGCCTTTTGCTATACACATTTTTTCGAGCTCATCGAGCGCGTGTTTGGCCCATGTTAAATAGGTGCTGTCCTGTGTGTGCTGCCAAGCCTGCACCCAATTGAAGACAAACCGGGTGGCGCTGACCAGATGCCGATGGGTGCGGTTATAGACAGCGCCATTGTCCTGGTAATAGTGAAAAAAGCCACCCGCCTCGTCGAAGGCAACAGGGCGGTAAAAATTCAGAACATCGACGATGTGTTGCTTTAAGAAAGCTGCCGACTCGTAGTTTGGCTTTGGCGCTGCTGGCAGCACGGGCGTGACCGCATCACCCATAAGCGACCTCAACGGTACGTCCTGACGCCGCACTTTGCAAAACCGCATGAGCGACCGCCAATGACCGCACGCCCGCCCAGCCATCCGCATTCGCGTGCGGCTGACCGGCAATGGCGGCATGCATGTTGCGGATGACACGTTGGTACAGGTTGTCGTTGTCGAGCGGTAACTCGGTCCGCCCGGATGTGTTGGACAGCGCGACCACGCCACCGGGCGCTTGTGACAAAACACCCGTCGCGTGGAGGCTACCCGCGTCGCCGTGCAGTTGGAGGTGGGTTTCAGCAAATGGCGTGTTGAAACCTTGATGGGTGAAGGCGGTGATCCCACTGGCGTACTGCCAAATTGACATGGCGTTATCCTCGAGCCCATTGGCCATGCCGGTGTTGCTGGTCATGGCGCAGACATGGGTTGGGTATTCGCCCAAGATGAACGCCAGTGAGTCTGCGTTGTGGACGGCGATGTCGAGCACCACGCCACCGCCGGCTGCACGATCGGTTAAGCGCCAGCCTTGAATGGGTTTCGGCAGGTAGACCGAATGGCTCAACCGAGCCGAGGACAGTCGTCCCAGCGCACCGGCAGCCACCTGCTCGCGCATCGCGCGGTGACCCGCGTTATGCCTGAGGTGGTGGTTCGTGACCATGACAACGCCAGCGGTATCGCAGGCCGATGCCATCCGAATAGCGGCTTGAAAATCCACTGCCAGTGGCTTTTCACACAGCACATGTTGGCCGTTTGCAGCTGCGCGCAACACGGAGGCCTCGTGCTTCTCGTTGGTGTTGGAGATATAAACCGCCTCGATGCCAAGACCCGTTAGCGCAGCCTCCTGATCAAGGGCGTGAGGAATACCATGCGCATTCGCGAAGGTGCGGGCGCGTTGTGCGTCACCAGACACCACGGCAACGACCTCGTCGCCGCAGGCTCGCAGCGCATCGACCATCCATTGGCCAGCAATGTTGCTGGCGCCGATCAAAGCCCATTTCATCTCTTATTTCCTCGTGATTAACGACGGTCGATGTTAACGTTTTCATCACTTTTTTAAAATCGGGTTTTGCCTAGGTTGACGAGCTGTGGAAACGTTTACATAATCGCCGATCTGGAGTGATTAAAGTGACGAAAAAGGCAACCATTGGAACCATTGCTGACGTAACCGGGCTGTCGCTCGCGACCGTCTCTCGTGCGCTTTCCGGCTCCGATGCGGTGTTGCCTGAGACCCGCGAAAAAGTAGTGGCTGCGGCCAAAAAGCTGAACTATGTGCGCGATCGTGCTGCCGTCCGATTGAAGACAGGCAAGACTTGGGTTGTGGCACTCATCATGGACCGCCGTGATGTCAATCAGCCAGCCTTTAAAGATTTGTTACTCGGTGTCAGCGACACCTTGGCAACAACCGACTACCACTTGATTGTTTTGCCGGATGCAAAGGGCGCAGACCCGCTCACATCGTTGCGCTATGTTGTGGAGCGTGGCCTCGCAGACGCGGTCGTGATTTCACACATCGCGCCCCATGATGCGAGGGTCAAATACCTGCTGGAAAAGAAATTTCCGTTTTGTACGCATGGGCGCACACGGTTGCCTGCAAGCAACCGGGTGGGGCGCAAGGCAGCCCCGTCGTTGTTAAGCCATCCGTTCGTTGACTTTGCCAATGAGCAATACGCGGAGGCTGCCGTCGCTGCGTTGGTGGCCAGGGGACGAAAAAAGCTGGGTATCTTGCTACCGCATGAAGGCGCCAGTTTTCGTCTGCACCTGCTTGAGGGCTTCCTCGGGGCCTGCAAGGCCCATGGCGTAAAGGGTGAGGCGGTCTCGAATCTGGATACCGACGGCAGTCCCGATCACATCTATTTATGGGCGGCGAAACAGGCAAAAAAATACGATGGTCTGGTCGCGACGCGGGAGTCAATTTTGGTCGCGCTCATGGGCGGCCTGAGCGATTGCGGTCTAACGCCGGGTCACCAAGTTGACGTCGTTAGCAAGTACAGCACCTCGCTGCCCCTATATATTCGGCAGCCCTTATTGGCCTGCTACGAAGACATCACACAGACGGGGCAGCTGATTGCCACCAACCTGTTGCATCAACTTGACCCGACACACCACAGCGCGTCATTGACCACATTGTTACCACCCCCTCCCATTGAGGTTCTCCATGAATAAGCCAAGCCCAAACGCCCCTTATCTCGATGCCATCCGTGCCGCAAAGCGGACACTCCGCCAGCAGATACCGGATTACAAAGAGCGGTTTGAGGCACTGACGGCAGTCTTGAAGAGCGACATTGCGGACATTCAAGCCATTCGGGCAAAAGGCGAGTGCCCCGTGCCTGAAATCGCCTTTGATGCCTTGGATCAGGTGACCGAGGCTCAGCGCGAAAATATCAAGAGGCGTGGCTGCGTCGTGATTAAGGGCGTCTTCCCGAAAGCGCAAATTGAGGCCTGGAATAGCGACATTGCGCACTATTTGGATGACGTCAAATACCTTGAGCGGATGGAAGAGAAGCGCGGGATCGACCAATATTTCAGCGCACTCGCCAGCTCAAAGCCACAAATCTACAGCGTGTATTGGTCGAAGCCACAGATGCAAGCCCGGCAGTCTGAGGCATTGGCTCGCACACGCCAGTGGTTAAACCGGCTGTGGAAATACCAGCACGATGGTGCTGATGTGTTCAACCCCGACCAAGAGCTCACCTACGTTGATCGTGTTCGTCAGCGTCAGCCCGGCGACGCCACGTTGGGCTTGTCGCCACACTGTGATGGCGGCACCATCGAACGCTGGATTGACCCTGGTTATCAGCAGGTCTACCGCCATATTTTTGGTGGTGATCTTTCGGCTTATGACGCCTTTGATGCCGCCTATCGCACGGTGGCACGCGAGATCCCGTCACCGGCGGTCTGTCGCATGTTTCGGACCTTTCAAGGTTGGACGGCGCTCACGCGCCAAGGCCCTGGCGATGGCACGCTGAACGTTTTGCCGATCGCCAATGCGGTGCCCTGGATGCTCCTGCGAGCGCTGCAAGATGATGTGCCCGAGGACGAGTTGTGCGGTGCCCAAGCGGGGCGCGCGATGCTGGTCAGCGAGCAGTATCACGCCATGCTTTTGGACGGCTACGGCCCCATCCCGCAAGTTGAAGCAGGCGATACCGTTTGGTGGCACCCCGATGTGATTCATGGCGTCGAAGACAAACACCAAGGCACGGGTTACAGCAACGTGATCTACATCGGCGCTGCACCCGATTGCGATAAAAACCGCATCTTTTCAGACCTGCAACGTGCGGCGTTTGAGACAGGCGCATCGTCACCAGACTTTGCGGCAGAAAATTACGAACTGGGCTTTGAAGGCCGTGCCATGCTCAGCGATCTGAGTCCGTTGGGACGGCGTCAGATGGGGTACTGATAGCCGCTATGTCTTGCCGCTGGCTCCGAGGCGATGGCTGACGAGCAGGCTGATAACGATCAGTGGCAATGCGATACCAAAAGACCACCGGATGCCCAGGTGTTCGGCGATGAAGCCCAGCAGCGGTGGTGCCAGCAGAAAAATCACGAAGCCGTTTTGTCCCATCGCCGCCACATTGAGGTGAGCGGGGCGATCGGTTCGTTGTGCGGCGGCTGATACCGCCAACGGAAACAGGGCGCTTGCGCCAAATCCGATGAGTGCGAATCCGCCCAAGGCCACGGCGGGATGAACGGCCCATGTGACCATGGCTGTGCCGATGAATAAATTAATCAACAAGATGCGTGCGACTTTGACGGCACCAAACGCATCGACAAAGTGATCGGCAAAAAAGCGTGTCGTTGCTTGTGAAAACGCCACAACCGAGACGGCCGTCGCAGCGACAGCGGGGGTACTTTGGAAGACGTCGCTCATGTAGATTGCGGACCAGTCCAGTCCCGCGCCTTCGAGCAACAGGGCCGACGCGCAGATCGTGACGAGCAGCATGATGCCGCGCGTTGGCAGGGTCCAGTTCGGGGTCGCGGTCGGATTCGTTGTGTCGTTGCCCTGCCGCGGCGGCGCGGGCTCGTAGCCACCCAACAGCATGGCCGTGAGGCCCAGTACGAGCAGTGCTGTTCCCCAGAGTTGAACAGTCGGTGAAATCCCGACGTGGGCGGCGATGGCACTGACACCCCCTGCGCCAAAGAAGCCAAAACTCCAAAACGCATGGGCCCGAATCATGATGCGTTTGCCGCGTTGAAATTCCACACGATCTGCCTCAACGTTGACGATCGTCTCGATGACGCCGAGAACCAGGCCGATAGCCAGCAACACGCCGAATAATGCCAGCGCGTTGTTCGCGTGTGCCGCGAACGCAAAACCAAAGGAGACCAGCGGTAACAGCGTGAGCAGTTGGCGTCGATAGCCCGTATCAGACAGTTTGGGAACGATGAATGTGAGCGATAGCAGCATGCCCGTGGCCACACCCATCAGGGCGAGACCGAGCGCGCCTTCTTCAATCCCGAGCTGTGCACGCAGCTCTGGCAAGCGGGGGTAAAGGCCGCCCATGCTGAATGCATAAAGAAAAAACGCGGCAAAAACACGGTGATGGGACGCTATTTGAAACGGCATGGTGCGATGTTTTATTCGAGCCGGCTGAACGTCCATTGCGCGGTGTGGTGATACGCACGATCAGGGCCATACCAAACCTCTTCCCGATCATTGGCAGGACCATTTGGCCAGTCCTCCGTTTCGAGGCACAAGCCGGCGCCGAAGGCGTGGGAGACGCCCAGCGGTCGCGGTGCGGCAGCCGCCCCCGCCCCCGCCCCGCTGATGCGCTGCGGCGCCATCCCTGCCGCGGCGTATATGTGTACGAATGGTCGATCGGTTTGTACCGTCAACCTGAGACCACCCGCTTCACAGTGGGCAACGGTGGGTAATGGGTCACGTTGGCCCCGCTCCGCGCTATCAGCGATCCGCAGCGCTGCATCCATGATGGCGATGTCGTCATGGCCGATGGTGCGTGGCTTTCGAAAGTCAAAGGGTGTCCCTGACACATCCGCGAGCGGCAGCGGGAGCTCCCGCTGATCGAGTGGCAGGTATTGGTCCGCGTTGATCCAGACCCGGTGTCCTGTCACGGTGGCTTCACCGTCGAGATTCCAATATGGGTGCGGGATCAGGTTCACCGGACAGGGACGAGTGACCGATGCCTTTGCCGTCCAGGTGAGGGTGCCAGCAGCCGACCACGCATAAAGGATACTGGCGTCGCAGGCCCCCGGGAAGCCTTGGTCGCCATCGCTCGAGTGGAGTGTGAACAGCACAGACTGCTCGCTCTGGGCTGAGACAGACCATTCACGCCACCCAAACCCATTGGCGCCCCCATGAATGCAATGCCCCATCGGGTGGTTGATGCTCAGTTGAAAAGGCTCACCTGCACGCATCAGTTGCGCATCGGCAATGCGGTTGCCGTAGCGTCCGCAGACGCTCCCCATAGACATCCGGTCTGCGAGGTAGTCTGTTGGCTTTTCAAAGCCAAGACACAGCGGGCGAGGTCCCTCGGGCGCCTCGAGCCACCAGACTTGCATGAGCCGTGCGCCAAGTGGCATCAGCCACGCTTCAAACGCGCCACGCTGGATCACGTGGACGCCTGCTGGGGGGATTGGCATTGGGGCTGGGCGTGTCTGCGGTGGTCTCAGTGTTTAGGCGTTCAGGCGCTGTTGCGTTGCTTTATCAAACACGTGAACCTTTTCCGCTGCAAAGCTCAATGCCATCCGATCGCCAAGATTAAAGGCCCCAGGGCCGGGCATGCGAAGTGTGAACTCGCCAAATGGCGTATCCACCAGGATGTAGCTTTCAGCGCCCGTGGGTTCTAGCAGGGTGACGGTGGCGCTGATCGTGCCGCTCTCAGATACCAGTAAGTCCTCAGGACGGATACCGAAAATCACGGGCTTGCCTGCGTGGACGGGGTCGATCGTAACGCCCGTGTGTGCACCGCTCAACATGACGGCGCCCGATGCATCGACGCTCGCCTCGGCGGTGTTGATACTGGGGGACCCGATGAATTCAGCAACAAACAAATTTGAGGGTCGTTCATACAACTCCATTGGCGTGGCGAGTTGTTGAATCAAGCCATCTTTGAGCACCGCGATACGGGTACCCAGCGTCATCGCTTCGACTTGGTCATGCGTCACATAGATCGTCGTGACCCCTGTTCGCATGTGTAACTTCTTCAGCTCGGCGCGCATGTCGACACGCAATTTGGCATCGAGGTTAGACAGAGGTTCATCGAATAAAAACAGCGACGGTGAGCGGGCCAGCGCGCGACCGATTGCCACGCGTTGACGCTGCCCGCCTGACAGCGCTCGGGGCTTGCGGTCGAGCAGGTGGTCAATTTGAAGCATCCCCGAGACCTTCTTGACCGCGGCTTCACGCTCTGCTTTGGGGACCTTGCGCATCTCTAGGGGGAACGCGATGTTCTGTGCCACGGTCATGTTGGGATAAAGCGCGTAGCTTTGGAACACCATGGCCACGTCTCTCTCATCGGGGGGCAGGTGCGTGATATCGCGCGAACCCAAAGTGACCTGGCCCGTGCTGGGTTCCTCTAAGCCCGCCACGATGTTCATGAGGGTACTCTTGCCGCAGCCGGATGGACCGACGAGCACCAAGAACTCACCATCGGCAAGGTCAAGACTAATTTGATGCAAAACTTTGGTTGGACCAAACTGTTTTGAGACGTTTTGAATGGTTAAAGCTGCCATGAGTTGATTTCCTTTAGCCCTTGACGGAGCCAGCCATCAGGCCACGCACGAAGTACTTGCCTGAGACGATGTAAACGATGAGCGTGGGCAATGCGGCGATGAAAGCGCCAGCAAAGTGCACGTTGTATTCCTTGACGCCGGTTGAGCTACTCACCAAGTTGTTGAGTGCGACCGTGAGGGGGTATGACGAGTAGTCACTGAACGATGCGCCGAACAAAAAGTCATTCCAGATGTTGGTGAATTGCCAAATGATGTTGACCACAACAATGGGCAAACTGGCTGGGAGCATGAGCCGCCAAAAAAGAACAAAGAAACCAGCGCCATCCATGCGCGCCGACTTCACCAGCTCTTGCGGGAACGCCGCATAGAAATTACGAAAGAACAGCGTGCCAAAACCGATACCGTAAACCGTGTGGACAAGGATCAAGCCTTTAACGGTTCCCGCGAGCCCAAGCTCCCCGAGTAACTTCGCCATTGGAATCAAAACGATTTGAAACGGAATGAAGACGGAGAATAAAACGAGACCAAAAATCAGCGTCCCGCCCTTAATCTTGAATTGCGTCAACACGTAGCCGTTCAGCGCCCCAAGCGCTGTTGAAATCAGCACGGCCGGAATTACCATCAGGAACGAATTCAGGAAGTAGGGCTTCAACCCGGTGGCTTGAACACCGATCTGCGCCTGACTCCATGCCTGGACCCACGGCTCAAGTGTGGGTGCCAGCGGCAGTGCAACCAAATTACCTGCACGAATCTCATCGAGCGGTTTGATTGAGTTGATCACCATCACATAAATGGGCATCAAGAATAAAAACGCAAACATCAACAGGATGGCGTAGAGCCAAACCCGGTCGAAGGTCAGGCTCGATGGCTTCTTGCTCGGCGTTAACACGGTGCGTGCGTGGTTGATGGGCTGGCTCATGCGTTGCCTCCTTTGTTGAGGCGCATTTCGCGACGGACATATGGAACGACCACGATGGCGATGCCGACCAGCATGAAGACGGCACTGGCAGCACCAACGGCCATCTCGTTTCGGGTGAAAGTGTATTGGTACATAAAGACCGAGGGTAACCAGGTGGCGCGTCCGGGGCCACCGCCAGTGAGTGCAATAACCAAGTCGTAGCTCTTAATCGCCATGTGCGCCAAGATGACGAATGAAGAAATAAAGCTGGGACCCAGTTGCGGAATGATGATCCGCGTGTAGATGCGCCAGCTCTTTGCGCCATCTACGCGCGCAGCGTTCAAAACCTCGTTGTCAATGCCGCGCAGGCCAGCGAGGAAAAGGGCCATCACGAAGCCGGAGGTTTGCCATACGGCGGCGATGACAACGGTATAGATGGCCATTTCGCCATCTTTGATCCAGTCAAAAACGAAGTTTTCAAACCCCAAAAGATGCATCGTCCGCTCGAGGCCGATGCTGGGGTCGAGCAGCCATTTCCAGGCGGTACCCGTGACGATAAATGACAACGCCATGGGGTACAGAAAAATCGACCGGAAGATGGATTCGGCACGGATGCGTTGGTCGATGAGAATGGCCAGCGTCATCCCCAACAGCATGCTGATGGTGATGTACAAAAACGAAAATATGCCGAGATTTTGTAAGGAGCTGTAAAAAGTGCTCAGCGAAAACAGACGTTCGTAATTCTCGACCCCAGCCAAATTGAAATTAGGCAGGATGGTAGACGTTGTAAACGACAGATAGAACGTGAATGCGATGAAGCCGTATACGCAAACGCCAACCATCAGCAAACTGGGGCTGAGGACGAGTGAGGGTAGCCAACGATTTTTCATAATTAAAAACAAGAGGGGGCTTGTGGCCCCCTCTTGACTTTCTATTTCAGACCATAAGGTCTGTTAGGTATCGATTCCGAGAAAGGTCTGTGTTTACTCAGCAGCTTGCGCCATGGCTTTTGCAGCCGCAGCGCTGGTCATAGAACCGTTGAACTGTGCGGTGATCGCATCGTAAAAACCGTTCTTGATTGAGGCAGGAACCGCGTGGCCATGGGCCATTGATCCCACCAACTTGCCGCTCTTGTTAGCTTCAGCCAAGTCAGCCATACCTTTTTTACCGCAAGCGTCAAACGCTGTGTTTGGCACATCGGTACGTGCAGGCACAGAACCCTTCACCACGTTGAACGCGCTTTGGAAGCTTGGGTTCATGATGGCCTTGGCCAACTTCAACTGCGCACCCGCTGATGCAGCACCAACTTTGAACATCAAGAATTGGTCAGAGTTGAAAGACACCATGCCTTGCGTACCAGGTACACGGAAGCAAGCGAAGTCTTTGTTGGGTACCTTCTTGGCATTCAGGAATTCACCCTTCGCCCAGTCACCCATGATTTGGAAGCCCGCTTTACCTTCGATAACCATGGCAGACGCCAAGTTCCAGTCACGGTTTGAGAAGTCTTTGTCAACGTATGAGCGCAATTGCTTCATGCGGTCAAAGGCCTTGACCATGGTGGCTGAGTTGAGGGCCTTGGGGTCCTTCTGAACGAATGCCTTGTTGTAAAACTCAACGCCGCCAGTTGCCAAAACGACACCGTCAAACAACGTCGCGTCTTGCCAAGCTTGGCCGCCGTGTGCCAAACCGATGAAGCCAGCCTTTTGCACTTTGTCCAAAGCAGCAATGAACTGATCCCAAGTTGCAGGCATTTCTTTCACGCCAGCTTTTTCCAAAACCGCTTTGTTCGCCCAAACCCAGTTGGTTGAGTGAACGTTGACGGGTGCAGCAATCCATTTGCCGTCATACTTTGAGAATTTTTGCAGTGCGGTGGGCACAACCTTGTCCCAGTTCTCTGCTTTGGCCAAGCTATTCAAGTCAGCAACGACGCCTTGCTTGGCCCAGTCGGTGATGTCAAAACCCAATGCCTGAACGGCTGAAGGGGGGTTGCCTGAGGTGACGCGTGCACGCAATGCCGTCATTGCGGCCTCACCGCCGCCACCCGCGACGGGCATGTCGTTCCAGGTGACGCCTTGACCTTCCAGGTCCTTTTTCAGCACGCCGAGGGCGGCCGCTTCACCACCGGATGTCCACCAGTGAAGGACTTCAACGGATTCGGCGGCAACGGCGCTGGTCGCCAATGTGGCGCTGGCAACAATGGCTAGCAATGAACGTTTCATGTGTATCTCCAAATTAGGTTGGTTTGCGAGACCAAGATAGGTCAGCAGGTTGCAATGATAACGTTTAACGAAGTGCTTTGGTTGTTGGCCGTTACGGCCGAGTCAATAAACAACACGTTGCTGCCACCGCCACT